>JAYSXB010000238.1:0-3411 GCA_043717775.1 Arenimonas sp. | reverse complement strand
AAGGCCATGGTGCCTGCAAAGGTCAGGGCTTTGTCGCTTTACCAGCGGCAACCTGCGCCAATGTTGGCGGAACTGCAGGTTAATTTATGTTGGACTTGATAACCAAGTCAACGCAGGCGGTTTCTGAAGTGAAAACTTCAGAAACTCGCCCGTGGTTGGGTTTTGGTCTGGGTTTGCGCACTGAACATTTTGATGATGTGCTGGCGACACGACCGATGGTGGATTGGTTTGAAGTCACCTCGGAAAATTTTATGGTGCAAGGCGGCAAGCCTTTGCATTATTTGCATTCAATCCGCGAGCACTACCCGATTGTGATGCACGGCGTTTCGCTTTCTATTGGTAGCACTGACCCACTCGATAAGAATTATCTGAAAAAACTTAAAGAACTTGCAAGACAAATTGAACCGGCCTGGGTTTCTGATCATTGTTGCTGGACTGGCGTTGATGGCATCAATTCACATGATTTATTGCCACTGCCCTATAACCAGGAAGCCATTAACCATGTTGTTTCAAGAATCCAGCAAGTACAGGAATTTTTAGGTCGCGAAATTCTGATCGAGAATTTAAGCTCCTATGTTGAATTCAAACAATCACAAATGAGTGAATGGGAATTTATATCGCAAGTCGCAAAAAAAAGCGGCTGCCGTTTATTGCTTGATGTAAATAATGTTTATGTCAGCGCCCGGAATCACGGTTTCGAACCAATGGATTATATTCGCGGCTTGCCGAGTGAAAAAATCTGGCAAATTCATCTCGCAGGACACAGTGACTATGGCGATATCGTCATTGATACGCATGACCATGATGTTCCCATCGCGGTCTGGGATTTATATGAGAAGACAATTGCCCTGCATGGCCCGATCAGCACCATGATTGAACGGGATGACCATATTCCGCCGCTGCCAGAATTACTAAGCGAACTCGACCTGGCTCGCAATCGCCACGATCTTGCCTTGTTCAAGCAAAAGATGTCAGCGCCATGAGCTCATCTTTGCAAAATATGCAGCGCGATTTCCTGAGCAGTCTGCTTAAAAAAGACAGCTTGAAAATTGAAGCGGCCCTGATTGAAAAACCTGTCAGCAAGCCAGGGCTGCACGCTTACATCCATGCCTATTCTTCTCGGCTTACAGAAGCTCTTGATAACGACCACCCCTGTTTAGGGGCTTATTTAGGCGATAGCTTGTGGCATGCAATGTGTACTGGGTATATCGAGCAATATCCCTCCCAATATAGATCGCTGCGAAATTTTGGTGACTTGTTACCGGAATATCTTCTGCATGCCGAGGCTTTCAAAAGAAATCCTGAAATTGCCGAACTGGCGAAACTTGAACGACAATTTCTCAATTGTTTTGATGCGCCCGATGCCGAAAGCATGGAGTTCTCTGAACTACTGACAATATCGGAACAAGATTGGCCTTTATTGCAACTGAGATTTCATCCTAGTTTGTGTCTGCTGACAAACCAATACAATACCGTTGCGGTTTGGCATGCAATGAAAGACCAACAAGCGCCGCCAACGCTGGCAACACTCGACAACTACTGGATTATCTGGCGCGATCTTGATCGGGTCACTAATTTCCGCTCAATTGATTTTGAAGAATATCTCGCACTCTTGTATTTTTTACGTGGCGATAATTTTTCACAACTCTGCCAATCCCTGCTTCAAGCGCATAGCATTGAAGAAGTACCGGTACTGGCACTGGCACTGGGCTATATAAAGTCCTGGTTTGCCGAGGGCTGGGTAATAGGTATTGCCCAAAGCCCTTAGCAGCTTGCTCGTTCAGGTGCTGCACCGGAAGTGGAATTTCTTGAAAAATTAGAGTGCCAATCCATTAGAATAGGCCGGTCCTTACTGATGAGTTCGCAATGACCGATTCTGTCCGCCCCGCTTTCCATGGTTTTGAGCAAATCCCGCTGCGCGAGTACGCTGAAAAAGCCTATCTCGATTATTCAATGTACGTGGTGCTCGACCGCGCCCTGCCCTTTATTGGCGATGGCTTAAAGCCGGTACAGCGCCGCATTATTTATGCGATGAGTGAATTAAACTTGAATGCCGGTGCGAAGCCAAAAAAATCGGCGCGCACGATCGGCGATGTGATCGGTAAATTTCATCCGCATGGCGATACCTCTTGTTACGGTGCACTGGTATTGATGGCGCAGCCGTTTTCCTATCGCTACCCATTGATTGAAGGCCAGGGCAATTTTGGTTCCACCGATGACCCAAGCAGCTTTGCGGCCATGCGTTATACCGAATCCAAACTCACGCCGATTGCCGAAGCACTGCTGGGCGAATTGGAACACGGCACCGTCGATTGGACGCCAAACTTTGATGGCACTCTTGAAGAACCGGCATGGCTACCGGCACGACTACCCCATCTATTATTGAACGGAACCACCGGTATTGCCGTGGGCATGGCAACCGATATTCCGCCGCATAATTTGAATGAAATTGTCAGTGCCTGCGTGCGTTTGTTGGACGACCCCGATGCCAGTGTAAAAGACCTTTGCGAACACGTCCGCGGCCCGGATTATCCGACCACTGCTGAAATTATTACGCCTTCGCGCGATTTGCAGACGATGTATGAAACCGGCGGCGGCAGCGTGCGGGCCCGCGCTACCTACATTAAAGAACACGCCAATATTGTGATTACGGCGCTGCCGTATCAAGTCTCGCCATCAAAAATCATGGAACAAATCGCCGCTCAAATGCGGGCGAAAAAATTACCCTGGATGGAAGATTTACGTGACGAATCCGATCACGAAAATCCAGTGCGATTGGTATTGATTCCGCGCTCAAACCGTGTCGATGTTGACGCCTTGATGGGGCATTTATTTGCCACGACAGATTTAGAGAAAAGCTTCCGCGTCAATATGAATATCATTGGTGTCGATGGCCGCCCGCAAGTCAAGAATCTGAAAACGATCTTGAATGAATGGTTGAGCTTCCGGACCAGCACAGTTCGCAAACGTTTGACGCACCGCCTGGAAAAAGTCGAACGTCGCCTGCATTTACTCGAAGGTTTTTTGACCGCGTTTTTGAATCTTGATGAAGTCATCCGGATTATTCGTACCGAAGATGAACCCAAACCGGTTTTGATGAAGCGCTTCAAGCTCAGCGAAACACAAACCGAATACATTCTGGAAACCAAGCTCAAGCAACTTGCCCGCTTGGAAGAAATGAAAATTCGCGGCGAACAAGACGAGTTGGCGAAAGAACGCGACAAAATCAATATCATTCTCGGCTCGAATGCGAAGCTGAAAAAACAAGTTAAAGACGAATTACTCGCCGATGCAAAAAAATTCGGTGACGCTCGTCGTTCGCCCATCGTGCATCGCGACGCTGCACAAGCCATCAGCGAAAGTGAATTAGTCGCCAGCGAGCCAGTAACGGTAGTGCTATCGGCGAAAGGC
>JAYSXB010000237.1:0-1285 GCA_043717775.1 Arenimonas sp. | reverse complement strand
GCCTGAGTAGTTTGCTGGGGCAGAAGAAAGCCGAATAAAAACGAATATGATGAAACGGGCGTGATGAAATGAATACTGAAAACACCAAGCCAAATTTTGATGATGTGCTGGCCGCTGCTGCACGCATTGCCCCGCATGCACACGTCACGCCGGTTTTACAATCTTCATCACTAAGTGAATTGGTCGATGCGGAATTATTTTTCAAGTGCGAAAACTTTCAACGGGCTGGCGCATTTAAATTTCGCGGCGCCTGTAATGCAGTCTGGCATTTAAGAGAGCAAGCGGCAGTGAATGGTGTGGTAACGCACTCCTCTGGCAATCATGGCGCGGCATTGGCGCTGGCTGCCAAAACGCGAAAAATTCCGGCTTATATTGTGGTGCCGGAAGGCGCCAACCCGGCCAAGTTAAAAGCAATCGAACAAGCCGGCGGCAAAATTACATTTTGTGCCAACACCATGCAAGCGCGTGACGAGGCTGCCGAAAAAATCCGGCAAATGACCAAAGCGAGCATGATTCACCCTTATACAAATTCTGATGTTATCGCAGGCCAAGGTACAGCGGCTTTGGAATGTCTGCAGCAGAGTGGCCATCTGGATTTCATAATTGCACCGGTCGGCGGTGGCGGCTTGATCAGTGGCACGGCAATCGCGGTTGCCGGCAAGTCGGCTAGTTGTCGTGTGATCGGCGCCGAGCCTAGCGGTGCTGCCGATGCCTATGAATCACTACGCTTGAATACGCGTATTACCGACATCGTATCGAACACGATTTGCGATGGTTTGCGAGCAACGGTCGGTGAAATTAATTTGCAGATTATGCAAGCACGGCAGATTGAAATTTTTACCGTAACCGATGCTGAAACCATCCTTGCCATGCGCCTGATATGGGAGCGATTGAAAATTCTGGTCGAACCTTCCTGTGCGACGGTACTGGCGGCATTAATAAAAAATAAAAACCGTTTCAAATCAAAAAGAATGGGTTTGATTATTACAGGTGGCAATGTAGATCTGGATTCATTGCCATGGTGATGATTGGTCCGGCCCAGAATATGTGCTCCTGCAAAAGTAAAAAGAATCGTCACCCCGACGAAAGTCGGGGCCCAGAAGTAAAGGTCGAAGTAGAGTTTTGATAACGCTTCGTGGATGTTTCTGGGTCCCGACTTTCGTCGGGAAGACGAGGCAGAAGTTTGTCGCAGATCTTTTCGGATTTTGCTTCGCTACATGCAGGCTACGAACTGGATTCATTGCCGTGGTGAATATTTAATCGTGGGAGCGGCGTAAGCCGCGAA
>JAYSXB010000236.1:0-8774 GCA_043717775.1 Arenimonas sp. | reverse complement strand
CGGGGGTCCCAGTGCCACAAAAAACGACCCTGGTGTTCGCGCAATAAAAATTTGAGCTGCTTGTTGTTTTTCCGCTCGCGACGTTGCGGCAAATAGTTGGCGATGACATCGGCAGCATGTTCGTAGGAATCAAAACCGTCCGGAAACGCATTCATGAAAGCCATGATTCGAGCGACGCCGGCAATTTCCCAACGCGGTGTGACATCGACTAATACCAATGCCGAAAAAACATCGTGCTGCGCCTGCGCCATCATGCCGGTCAAGCCGCCCATCGATGCGCCTACCAATAAAGGCTTGTCTTGAAATTGTTTCGAGAGCAAATGCATATCGTCGGCGAATTGTTCTGCCTGATAATGCAGGTCATCGGAATTACGCCCGGATTCACCATGGCCACGCATATCCCAGGCGATCGAGCCGATGCCTTCCTGCGCGAGTGCCGATTGTGCTCCCGACCAACTTTGACGTGTCTGTCCAAAACCATGGGCGAATAAGACGCTGGGAGGCGTGTCTGCACGCATTTCTTCCCCGATCAAAAGCACGGCATCCTTCGTAGGCCAATGATGGGCCTGATGGGTAAAGGTTTTTTCGGGGATGAGGCATGGTTCCATACGGGCTAGTATGTTCGATTGAATTTGACCTTGTCAATACCAGAGCGTATGGTTTATCAAAATCACGATTTCGTGAAGTACCTCCGTACCGTTAAACTATGCACCGTATGGTCAACCAATCAGAAAAAATAGAAAAAATGGACAAGCCCGCGCGCCTCAGTGCTGAAGATTGGGCTTTAGCCGCCCTCGACGTTATTGCCGAAAGTGGTTTGGCCTCTGTTGCCGTTGAGCCGCTTGCAAAAAGGCTCGGCGTTACCAAAGGTAGTTTCTACTGGCATTTCCCTTCACGCGATGCGCTATTGGTTGCAGCGCTCGAGCGCTGGGAAGTCATGGAGCAGGAAGCCGTATTCGGAAAACTAGAAGCGGTTTCCGACCCGCGCGCACGTTTGCGCGATCTGTTTTTATTGGTAGCACATGAATACAAGACTCATATTATTTATAGCGAATTACTCAAGGCACTCGACCACCCGGCTGTGCAGCCAGTATTAAGTCGCGTGTCAGAGCGCCGATTGGATTATTTGACCGCCAGTTTTCGCCAAGCGGGTTTGCCGCGCCTCGAAGCACAGCAGCGTGCGCGCCTTACCTATTCTGCCTACGTCGGTTTCTTGCAATTGTCATTGCAGCTGGCGCAACCGCGTTTGCACCACGATGAATTCGAAGCCTACGTTAGCCACGTGATGGCGACGCTGATTCCGTAACTGTGCGTAATGAGTGTGATGAGTAGCGACCCTATCGAATGCGTAGGAGGCCGCTTGCGGGCGACGTACAAAACGCGATCAATTAATTATTTGTGTCCGTCGATATCATCTTAATGAAACATCGTCGCGCTGAGCACGCACTGCGTAGCTTGAAAAGTTTTTTAAGGGATAAAGTGCTTTATTACCTGCGATCATGCAGACCCAAGTGCTGCCGCTTCACGACCATTCCGCCATTCCCATTGCTGTTTGACGGCATCGATTTGTTGCAGATAACGAAAAATCGAACGCACGGTAACGACTTTATATTGTCCCGATAGGCGTGCGCCTACCGCGTGGTCGGTAAAAACGGTATTGGCGGAAAATAAACCGCCGAGAATCCTTTGTGTGTAATCAATATGGATCACATCGGGTGTGAAGCCCTGGGCTTTCTCGAGTGCTTGTGCATTACTGCGTTTCGGCAAATTAGTTGCGGGTAGTTGCGCCACTGACAGCATGTCCAATACCCAGGCGGTAGAGTTTTGATATTGGTTTGAATCGTAACGGGCAATCACATTGTAGTCGGGGTCGAATACCGACGTTGTTGCCGAACTGTTTAATAAAACGGCTAAGCGATCGGTAATTTCGGGCTTAAGCCAGACAATGCGCGCATCCTGACTTTGCAAATCGTCCATGAAAAAATTGACAAGACCCTGTGCATAAATATCAGAACGCGATGAACCACATTGATTTAATAAATGCACAACGGTCCATTTGCCGTCTTGATGGTCACGAACAACAAAACCCAGATGCGAATAATGTAATCCGTATTTGTCCAGATTGGAGCCGTGACGTGCCAGCAGTGCAACCGAAGCCGGATTTTTTTCGAGTTGTGTAATCACCCGTTGCGCCGATTCAGCTGCTGTTGCCAATGCGCGCGGGCTAGCCGTTTTTTCGGTACATTGAGTGCCTGCAAAGACTGGTTGGCAGCAAATAAACGTGAAAATAATCAATAGGCGTTTCATCGTGATAAATTCCGGTGGTGAATATGCGACCGGCAAATATCATTGGGTATAAACGCAAGCGCTTCGCTGCCTGCCATCAATAAAAACCCTGCGCTGACTACCGTGACTACCAAGGCGCCGCCAACAACAAGCCCGCTAACTTTCAAAGCCTCGGAACCTACATGCAATACAATCGAAGCACCGGTCGCAACACTAATGGCCAGCACTTCAACCAATTCGCCAACGGGCCGTAGTGATCTTACGATCAAACGCGATCCGGCCGGAACCGCCTGCAAACCAATGGCCGCTAATTCGACCGAAGGCGCTAGAGAAATAGCAGAGGCTTGGCTAGGCGTGTCTGATTGAGGTTCGGCGTGGACGGGGAGTGCGAATATCAGCATGGATAGAAGTAGAGTCGTTTTCATGGGGTCTCCGGATTTCCGAGGTTCCCAAAGCTAGCCCGAACGCAAAAACTCGCAAATTTATTAGACAAAGGCTAGGCTTATTCCCTCTAACGTATTCAAAAGCGCTACTTATGAGCTTACGCATTGAACTAATCGCCGCGCTGAAGCGCTTATTGAAAGCCCAGGGCATTACCTACGCGGCCCTAGCCAAGCAACTTAATTTAAGTGAGGCGGCGGTCAAGCGCATGTTCTCGCAGCAGGCGATTAGCCTGGCTCGCCTTGAAGAAGTCTGTGCGGTACTGGATGTCGGTTTATCGGAATTAGCGACCGAAACCAAAAGTGGTGGGCCGCCACCTTTGGCGGAATTAAGTGAAGAAACCGAGCAGCTTCTGGTCGATAATCCGCCTTATTTACTGGGCCTTTATCTGACTTTAAATCGCTGGAAAGAAGAAGATGTCTTGGTTCGATATGATTTCACCAAGCCCCAATGGATTGGCATTTTGGCGAAACTGGATCGGTTTGGGGTGATTGAATTATTGCCTGAAAACCGTTATCGCCTGCGCACCGCGCGTAATTTTCGCTGGCGTAAGGACGGGCCGATGGAACGGTTTTTCTTAAAGCGTTTGCTGCCCGAATATTTTAATCGACCATTTTTGGGAACAAATGAGCATCTTCTTTTGCTTAGCGGCATGATTTCACCGGCATCGGCAGCCAAGATTGGTTTGAGGTTAGAAGAAGCGGCTGAAGAATTCGACAGCATGTTGGTGCAGGACGCCGTTTTACCAACGGCACAACGAGTAGGCGTGAGCCTTGTACTTGCACAACGGCCATGGTCCTTGCAGTTGTTCGATCATTTGCGTCGAAAAAGCACCTGAGTATTGACGAGCGATGTAGCAAAACTACATATAAGAAAATTACGACACTCCGGTTACACTATTTACATTGCCTCGCGCATTCTTTTTTCTACTTTTTCAAGAGCATCCTATGGCCAGCCAACTTGCCGCGCTTAACTCGTGGGTCGAATCTGTCGCCCGTTTAACCCAGCCCGAGAATATTCACTGGTGCGACGGCAGTGAAGCAGAAAATAAATCACTGGTGGAGTTGATGTTGACTACCGGCGATTTAATCAAACTCAATGAACAAACCCATCCCAATTGTTTCCTGCATCGTTCAAGTCCGTCCGATGTTGCCCGTGTTGAACATCTGACCTTTGTCTGCACTTCAAACAAAGAAGACGCCGGCCCGAACAATCATTGGATGGCACCCGCCGATGCGCAAGCCAAAATGGCCGAGTTATATGCCGGCTGCATGCGTGGCCGCACCATGTACATCGTGCCTTATTGCATGGGCCCGATTGATTCGCCATTGGCACGTTGCGGTGTAGAAATAACTGATAGTCCTTATGTGGTCGCCAACATGCGCATCATGACCCGTATGGGCGACGCTGCGTTGAAACGCATCGAACGCGAAGGCAGTTTCGTCAAAGGCCTGCATTCGATTGGTGATTTGAATCCCGATCGCCGCTTCATCATGCATTTCCCCGAAGAACTGTCGATTCAAAGTTTCGGTTCCGGTTACGGTGGTAATGCCTTGCTTGGCAAGAAATGCCATGCACTTCGTATCGCTTCGTACCAAGCTCGTACTGAAGGTTGGTTGGCCGAGCATATGCTGATCGTCGGTATCGAAAACCCGAAAGGCGAAACCCATTATGTCGCCGCGGCATTTCCGAGCGCCTGCGGTAAAACTAATTTAGCCATGCTCATTCCACCCGATGGTTACAAACAAGACGGCTGGAAAGTCTGGACCGTTGGCGACGATATTTGCTGGATGCGTCCCGGTGCCGATGGTCATTTGTATGCGATCAACCCCGAAGCCGGATACTTCGGCGTTGCGCCTGGTACAAGTGCAAAAACAAATCCGAACGCGTTAGCGATGTTGAACCAGGATGCGATTTTCACCAATGTCGGTTTGACTGCCGACAATCAGCCTTGGTGGGAAGGTTTGCCAGACGGCGTGCCAGTGAAAGATTGGCAGGGTCGCGATTACGACAAGGCCAACGGCCCGGCCGCGCATCCCAATTCGCGCTTTACGGTGTCGGCAAAGCATTGCCCGAGCTATACCGATAAGGCCGAAGACCCACAGGGCGTGCCTTTATCGGCCATCGTTTTTGGTGGTCGTCGCGAATCATTGGTGCCATTAGTATTTGAAGCCCGCAACTGGACGCACGGCGTATTGGTCGGCGCTTCAATGGCATCGGAAACCACCGCAGCCGCCACTGGAGCGGTGGGCATTGTGCGTCGCGATTCAATGGCAATGAAACCGTTTGCCGGTTACAACTTTGCCGATTATTTTTCACACTGGCTGAGTTTCGATAAGCCCGGTGCGAAGTTACCGAAAATTTTCCACGTCAACTGGTTTCGCAAAAATAGCGATGGCAAATTTATGTGGCCGGGCTTCGGCGATAATCTTCGCGTGCTGGAATGGATGTTGAAACGCGTGACTGGCCAAGCTGCCGCGAACGAAACACCGATTGGCAACTTGCCTAATGCGAGTGATTTGAACATCGAAGGTTTGAATCTTGACGCTGCCACATTGAACCAACTGTTAGAAGTGAACCGCGAAGGCTGGTACGAAGAAATGGAAGCCGTCGGCGAGTATCTGCAAAGCTACGGCGACCGCACGCCGAAAGCTTTGTTGGATGAGCAGGTGAAGATTGCAAAGCAATTGGCGTAGCGATTTCATTTCTCACACTAAAATAGAATTTACTGACCGAGCTCGGCAGGGTTTAGAGTATGCAAGTTCATTCGTTATAAAATAAGGCTGTCAGCTTTCAACTCCATCAGTTTGTATTAGCATTATTTGGTGGTTAGGATGTCTGATAAAGGAGTAGCGTTTGTCGTTTCAATTTAGCTTGGTCAACAAGAGTGGTTAAGTAGAATAAACAATGATAATTTCACATCAACATAAATTCATTTTTTTTGCTATCCCTAAAACAGGAACTCACTCAGTGCGTCAAGCACTGCGTCAACAAATGGGTCCCGACGATATTGAACAAGTAGGGTTATTTGTGCAGAAAAGATTTACGTTTCCTGAGCTAAAGGATTTCACCTCGGGACATGTCAGTGTTAATCAAATTCGACCGGTATTAGGTGAGAAGATTTTTAATGATTATTTTAAGTTTGCATTTGTAAGGAATCCGTTTGATCGCTTCGTGTCTTATTGCTCGTTCATGAGTAGAGACACGGGGGCGTTCGCGGCGCAACCGAAAGAGTATATGAAATATATTCTTACTCAGCTTAGACCTGTTGATCATTTGCTATACAAGCCTCAACACGAGTTTATTGTTAATCAAAACGACATGCTCTCGGTAGATTTCATCGGGCGAACTGAATCTATGCAAGATTCCTACAATAAAATATGTGCGAAGCTGGGCATTCCTGCCATGCTGCTTGATGTGGTAAATAGTTCTCGGCATTACCCCTATATGGAGTATTATGATGACGAAACATATTCCCTAGTCACAGATATGTATAACAAAGATATCGATATGTTCGGTTATCGGTGAGTTTATGAAAACTAATCCACGTAAAACAACTGGCGCGAAATTTCTATGTAACGTGGACGTTGATATTTTGACTCGCGCTGTTCTAGAAATTCCGGCCCATGTCTGGGAAGCTGAGAACACTCGCAAACCTAATAAATTTGAAGAGTTTGATAAGACTCAGCATATTGTATTTCGCTTTGTAAAATCCAGAGATGACCATCGGATTTTTTACGATTTACCATTATGGGAGGATTGGGCAGAAAAAATTATGCCCGTGCTCGAGCAAGCAACGGCATCATATGGTTATAAACGGGCAATTTATCCAAGAATAATGCTTGCAAAAATGGGTCCAGGCGGTGTGATTCGCCCGCACGTTGATGCAGGCCCTGCTGCAGGGTTCCCACATAAAATACATGTCCCATTGCAGACCAACCCACAAGTTAAATTCTATATTGAGCCTAATTATTATCATTTTGAAGTGGGCAAAGCGTACGAAGTTAATAATCGTGTCATGCATGCAGTCAATAATGATGGAGACACAGCACGCATTCATTTGATTTTTGAATATTTTGATCTTGACCAGCCCGAGTCTTATTGACTGATCCTAACTAGTTGTCATGGGGTTGTTTACTCAATGAGCTGATAGTTATGCTGGCTATTGGCTGGATAAGGCAAAAATATGAAAGCCTACTACTGCCACCACTTTGTATTGCCATTGCCCGAAGGCCACAGCTTTCCAATGGATAAATATCGCTTGCTATACGAGCGGGTACAAGAAAATGCGTTGGCATGGAATATCGATTTGATCGAGCCGGTCGCTGCAAGCGACGAAGATTTGTTGCGTGTGCATTGTCCCGATTACATTCAACGAATGAGTGTGGGTAATCCGAGCGAACAGGAAATGCGGCGGATTGGATTCCCATGGTCGGCACAAATGGTTGAGCGCTCGCGCCGGTCATCCGGCGCCACCATGCAAGCACTCGAGTCAGCGATTCAAGGCGATAAAATTTCGGTGAATCTTGCAGGTGGTACGCATCACGCTGCCTATGATCGCGGCGGTGGTTATTGTGTTTTCAATGACAGCGTTGTTGCCGCCCGCCATGTGCAGGCAAAGAATCTAGCCAAAAAAATATTGATCGTCGATCTCGATGTGCATCAAGGTAATGGCACCGCTGAATTATGTCGGGACGATGCCAGTATTTTTACTTTTTCAATGCATGCCGAAAAAAACTACCCGGCGATCAAGCCAGCCTCGGATCTTGATGTGCCGCTTCGTAGCCACACGGGCGATGCCGAATACTTGGACAGCTTGGCGCAGTATTTGCCCATCGCCATTGAGCGAGCAGAACCCGATGCCGTGATTTATCTGGCCGGCGCCGATCCTTATGAAGCTGATCGTCTGGGGTATTTATCATTGACCAAGCGCGGTTTAGCGCAACGCGATCGTTTCGTTATGCAGACTTGCCATCAGGCAAATCTGCCGATGGCCGTTTCCATGGCTGGCGGCTATTGTCCGCAAGTCGAACACATTGCCGATATCCACGCGCAAACCGTGCAACTGGCAGCGAGTTTCGCGTAGGAGCGCTCACGAGCGCGATAGATCTTGATTCTGCGATATCAATAAAATAAAACGTCATCGTGATGCAAGTCGGGACGGTGAACTTTTTATTTGTATCGCAGATTTTTCGCGCTCGTGAGCGCTCCTACGGGTTGAATTTTTAGTGATACCGCTCGCAAAGCTTGTTCGGTATGCGAGAGAGATGAGATTTCAATCTCGGCAAACTAGCCTGGGGCACACCCAACGTAGGAGCGCTCACGAGCGCGAGTGCGACAGACCATAAATCTGCAATATCTACAAAATAAAACGTGATCTGTGGTGAAAGTGTTGATGACGCACTATTTACTCGCGTCGCAGACCAATCGCGCTCGTGAGCGCTCCTATGGTTAAATTTATGGCTAAGCTCCAATAACCCGCCCCCGCACGCCATAGGTTTATTCGAAGAATCAGCTTTAAACCATTGGCTGCATTCCGGCATCAGAGTGTTTATGCTCAATGCCGCCATGACCATGATTGATGCCCTTCATACCGAATCGTTTGCGGACGCACGCGAAGACGATTTCGTTCTGGTGCGGGCGGCGAGCGGTGGTGATCAAAAAGCCTTCGAGCAACTTTATCGAAAACATTCCAAGCGCTTGATGTCGGTAATTTGGCGTTTGTGCGGCGGCCAGCAAGCGCGTGCCGAAGATTGTTTGCAGGAAGCTTTCGTCAAAGCCTGGCAGGCTTTGCCGAGCTTTCGTTATGAAAGTGCGTTCTCTACCTGGCTGCATCGCCTGGCAGTGAATATTGCCTTGATGGATTTGCGTTCCCGCAAAGGCGCCGAAGATCTGGAACAAGACGATAGCGTTTTGGAGTTCGAACGAACTACCGATACCGCGAGTCATCAAACCCGGTTGCAAATGGATTTGGAACGCGCCGTCAGCAGCTTGCCGCCACGTGCCCGTGCAGTGCTGGTGTTATTTGATATTGAAGGCTGGACCCA
>JAYSXB010000235.1:0-3430 GCA_043717775.1 Arenimonas sp. | reverse complement strand
CCGCGAATTTCTCCGAGCATTCGCGGCTTACGCCGCTCCCACGATAAAAAATGTGGTGGTCGTGACAATCAAAACCCATACCGCATAAATCCACCATCGACCGAAATACATTCGCCGGTAATGTAGCTCGATGCCGGCATGCATAAAAATGCGACCGCAGCAGCCACTTCTTCGGGTTCGCCAATCCGGCCCATTGGGGTTTTTTCTAGTACTTCATCCAGATATTCGGGCACCGCCAACACATCGGAGGTTCGCTGTGTGCGGATATACCAAGGTGCGACTGAATTTACCCGAATGCCATCACTGGCCCATTCGCAGGCCAAATTTTTGGTGAGTTGATGCAAGGCGGCCTTGCTCGAGCCATAGGGCGAACCGGTGCGAACATGGGTCAAGCCCGATACCGAACCCACATTCACAATGCTGGAATTGGCATGTTGTTTTAATAAGGGATAAGCAAATCGCGATAGTTCAAATGCCGAAAAAATATTCGTTTCAAAAATACTACGCCATTCGTCGTCGTTGTAATCCATGGTCGCTTTACGAATATTATGGCCGGCGTTATTGACCAGAATTTGTAGGCCGTCGTGTAAATCTTCGACCCAGTCAAACACTTCCTGTCGTTGTTCGGCGTCGCTTACATCGGCGGCAAGATAGCGAATGGATTGAGCCGGAAACTCTTCCTGCAATTCATCTACACAGCTTTGCAGAACGGCTGGGTCGCGCGCTACCAACAACACATCGGCGCCAAGACTTAATAATTCAGATGCAATGGCACGGCCAATGCCTGCACTTGCACCGGTAATCAAGGCCACTTGCCCGTCAACGCGCCAACGTGTGTTCATCTCGCACCTCTCGCTCAATAGGGGTAGCATAGCCGAGCCAGCAAACCAGAAAAACACTGTTGCTCAAAAAACATTCCGGAGAAAGCTATGCGCATCGCCTTGGTACTGATTTTATTGTGTCTGACCGCTTGCATGGCAACACCTGAGCCTGCCACATCAACAACCGGGCAAGCACAGGAAAAGCAAGCCAATACTGAAATGCGCGATGTTATTCAAGCGCCGATTGAAAAAGCCAAACAAGTTGAAGATCAGGTATTAGAAGGTGCCGAAAAACAGAAGGCCGACATTGAAGCGGCAGGTGGTTGATGAAAGTACGCCTACTATTTTTGATAGTTCTGGTTTCGCTTGGCGCCTGTGCGAAACCTACCTCAATTAAAACGCTTGCCACCACCGAGATGTTTTTTAACAAGCTTTCGACTTATTGCGGTAAAGCATTTGCCGGAAAACTGACGGCTTTCAATGAAAGTGATACAAAAAGTTTTAGCGGTGCTGCCGTAATGCATATCCGTAATTGCAGCGAAAATGAAATCAAGATTCCGTTTCATGTGGGTGAAAATCGTTCCCGTACCTGGGTCATCACAAAAACTGAAACCGGCCTGCGCTTGAAACACGATCATCGCCATAAAGACGGCAGCGAAGACAAGCTTACGCAATATGGCGGCGACACTATTAGCTCGGGAAGTGCAACACGTCAGGAATTTCCTGCCGATGCTTTTTCAAAAGCCATGTTCGAGCGCGACAACATGAAAGTGTCGATGGAAAATACTTGGGCTATTGAAGTCACCGGCAATAATATTTTTGCCTACGAATTGCGCAGACCTAATCGCCATTTTCGAGTCGAGTTTGATTTAAGCAAGCCCGTCACTATTCCTCCGGCCCCTTGGGGTTTTGAAAATAATTAGTGCCATTCTAAAATCTGAAAGAGACGAGAATACCTATGCCTGAAATCGACAATACTGCTAGCTCGCGCATGCCGCGCCAGATTCCCTACATCATTGGCAACGAAGGTTGCGAGCGTTTCAGCTTTTACGGCATGCGCAATATTCTGGTGCAGTTCTTAATAACGTCATTACTGTTGCAACACATTACCGCCGGAAGTGAACGTGAGCTAGCGGCAAAAGACTTGATGCACACCTTTATGATTGGCGTATATTTTTTCCCTTTATTGGGCGGCTATTTGGCCGATCGCTTCTTCGGTAAATACAACACCATACTTTGGTTCAGTCTGATTTATGTTGCTGGTCACGCCTGCTTAGCCATGTTTGAAGATAGTCGTACCGGGTTTTTTACCGGCCTTGGATTAATTGCCTTGGGTGCCGGGGGTATCAAACCGCTAGTGGCTTCTTTTGTCGGTGATCAATTCACCAAATCCAATGAACATTTGGCCAAAGTGGTGTTCGATGGTTTTTATTGGATCATCAATTTCGGTTCCTTATTCGCCTCATTGTTAATACCGCTGGTGCTTAAAAACTATGGCGCCAGTGTTGCCTTCGGCATTCCGGGCGTACTGATGTTTATTGCCACCGTCGTATTGTGGCTTGGTCGCAACAAATACGTGATGGTGCCGCCTGCCGACGTTAGCGACCCGCATTCGTTTTCAAAAGTCGTGCGTACCGCATTGACAACACAACGCCCGGGCGAGGGTCGCACCGGTTGGTGGCTGGCCTTACTAGGTGTGGGTTTGGCAGTGGCTATCTTTGTTGTGTATTTATTTCTTGAAATACCCAATCTTACTTTCGTGATTACCTTCTGCATCGCCTTGGTCTTACTGTTGGTAGGCGTTGGCGGCGGCGCATATGTGCAGTTGGATCGTGCACGCGGTATTCATCCCGACATTGCAGTAGATGGTGTGCGTGGCGTATTGCGAATACTAGTCGCGTTCGCATTAGTAACGCCGTTCTTTTCCCTATTCGACCAGAAAGCCTCCACTTGGGTTATTCAGGGCAATGCCATGACCAAGCCAACGTGGTTCGTCGCTTCGCAAATGCAAGCTTTGAATCCTGCATTGGTGATGATATTGATCCCGTTCAATAATCTAGTCTTGTATCCGATGTTAAAACGATTGGGCTGGGAACCGACTGCATTACGCCGCATGACTGTCGGAATCGCGTTCAGTGGTTTGTCGTGGATCGCGATTGGCTGCATTCAAATGGTGATGGACGGCGGCGAACCGATGTCGATTGTTTGGCAAATATTGCCCTATGCCTTACTGACCTTCGGTGAGGTTTTAGTATCGGCGACTGGTTTAGAATTTGCCTATAGCCAAGCACCACTGGCGATGAAAGGCGTGGTGATGAGCTTCTGGAACCTGACGACCACCATCGGCAATCTGTGGGTGCTACTGGCCAATGCAGCAGTACGAAATGAGTCGGTGACTAGCAATATCGCGACGACCGGATTAAGCGTTACCGCATTCCAGATGTTTTTCTTTGCCGTATTCGCATTAATTGCTGCGTTGATATTTGGCCTATATGCGAGAAGTTATCGCGTCGTGGATAATTATCGTTCTGCTTGATGTGAATCAGGCCTAGTGCTGCTCTACGTAGGAGCGCTCACGAGCGCGAATGCCTGATCACAAAACGCATTCG
>JAYSXB010000234.1:0-8796 GCA_043717775.1 Arenimonas sp. | reverse complement strand
CCACCCGTTCCCATCCCGAACACGGAAGTGAAACGCAACCGCGCCGATGGTAGTGTGGCTCAAGCCATGCAAGAGTAGGTCATCGCCAGGGTTTTATTTAAAGGTAAACGCCACCCAACGGGTGGCGTTTTACTGTGTGCCGTTGCCGCATAGCGACGCCTTTTGGCTCAAGGCAAGTAGAGCAACTCGTGATTAAAGTTCATCTGGTTAGATTTGGTCATCGCCAGGGTTTTATTCTAGAACGCCGGATCTCACGATCTGGCGTTTTTTTTTAAGCGGCACAGCCGCGCCCCCTTAGAGTAAGGCAAGCAAAACGACTCATTACTAAGACACTTCTGGCTAGACTTGGTCATCGCCACGGTTTTATTCAAATAAGCCTCCGTATCGAAAGATGCGGGACAGCCATGATTTTCAGTTAGACAAACCCTGCCTGGTTGCATTAAAAAGCCCGCATGCTGGTCAAGCGGGCTTTTTATTGTTCAGTTAACACCAATTAAAACTTGGTAAACAACCGCAGGAAATAGGCTCTGCCGTTCAAACCAAACTGCACGCTGTCATAGATGTGGCCATTGTCGGTTTCGTTGGGATCTTGGGCATCCGGGAACTGGTCGAATATGTTGGTGCTGCCTATGGTCAAGCGCGCGTTTGCATTGAAGTTGTACGTCAAGCTTAGATCAGCCGACGCCTTCGGGCTGTATTCAGCGTTGGGTACTGGTGGGCCGGAGAAAGTACCGAGTGTTTGCGAGCCAAAATAGATCACCTTAAAATTGGTGTTCCATTTGCCTTGTAAATAGTCAAATCCAATCGTGGCTTTCTGTTTCGGTGCGCCTTCTTCAAGGAACAGGCGCTCGCGATCCGACAATAATATGTCTTCTCGGCCAAGCAGTGATGACGGCGCATGAATGGCAGTGACTTCGTTATCGTTGAGGTTCAACGCGATTGTGGTATTGAGCTTGCCGGGACCAAAGTCATTCATTTGCGAGAAAGTAAAATCGATACCCTGGGTGGTCGTATCGACCGAGTTCACGAAGAACTGTGCCTGTCCCACACCCAATGCAAGCAGGGCTGCGCCGATATTGGGATCGGTTGTATCAAAACGGCCCGACAGTACGATGCGGTCGTTAATATCGATGCGGTACAGGTCAACCGTTATCGATGTATCTTCATTTGGCGACCATGTCATTCCCAAGGTGTAGTTTTTCGATTTTTCTTCCTTGAGCGCAGGAATACCGGCCGCATTGGCAATCACGCCACCATTTGGAGCGAGTACCACATCGAGCGGCACACCGCTGATGAAATCGGTAAACGTCGATGACAAGTAACGCTGTTGCAAGGAAGGGGCGCGAAAACCGGTGCTAATCGAACCACGGAAACGCACGTTATCGGTGGCTTTGAAAAGCAGTGCTGCCTTGCCAGTCGCGGTAGATCCGAAATCGCTGTAGTCTTCGTAGCGGACGGCAAAATCACCCGTCAATCGATCACTGAAGCCGACTTCGATGTCACCGTACAAAGACCAGCTATCGCGACTCCTATCTGTTGCATCGCTTGGTGCGAAACCCGGAAAACCCTGGCTACCGGCATTGCCGCCAACACCCACGCCGTCGGCATCGATATACGAGCCCGACTCGCCTGCGTAGATTTGATAGTTTTCGCGGCGGAATTCGGTACCGAAGGCTACGTTCACACCATTCATCATACTGTCGAAATAACGTGAAACATCGAAATTCGTCGTGTCTTGCTGGAATGAAAAACCACCGGCTTCAAAGGCGGTCGCACTTCTTCCGGGCCCGCCATTCAATAAATCCCGATTGGCAATCGATGCATTTAATGTGTTGTTGATGTTGTAATCGAGTCGATTGTAACCATGGGTCTGCGAGATGTCCCAATGCCAATCACCCCACATGCCTTTCAGGCCCACCGATACGTGACGGTCATGAATATCACCATCAATGAATGGCACGAAGCCGTCAGGATACATGGCCGTAGAGTTGCGCGAAGGGATATCACCGGAACCAATGCCGCCGCGAGCGAAGGCGGCTGACGATGCATCGCGGCTTTGAATTCCTGCGACAGCGTAAAAGAGAGTTGTTTCACCAACCGGCATTTCGGCATTCAAAAAAACGGTCGAGTTTTTTACCGCAGTATCGCCGATGATGCGTGGATTGCCAGGGTCCGAGCGATCCGAACGACCGCGGTCACTGTATTCGGCAGTCAGAGCAAAGACCCCGCCATTACCGATGTCGAAACCGCAATAAGCCGAACCCAGGTAATTTTTTCCATCGCCACGGCTATACTCGCCGTAGCCCAAAACGCTTTCGCAGCCTATGCGCTTTTTCAAACCGATGTTCATGACACCGGCAATAGCGTCGGACCCATATTGTGCAGCCGCGCCATCACGCAGCACTTCAACCCGGTCAACGGCAAGCATAGGAATCGTGTTTAAGTCTGAACCGGTATTGCCGCGATTACGCGCTCCGAATAAATTGACCAGAGCTGTCGTGTGGTAGCGTTTGCCATTCATCAATAACAAGGTTTGGTCCGACCCCAAACCACGCAACGCTGCCGAGTCCACGAGGTCCGCGCCATCGGCGCCGGTTTGGCGGGTGGAATTGAACGAGGGAGAGATGTATTGAAGGGTTTGTGCCAAATCGAATTGGCCGCCTTGTTCGGAAGCCTTCGTAATCGATATAACATCGACTGGCACCAGTGACTCTGTATCGGAGCTATTCGAAGTTACCCGGCGCGAACCGATAACTGATACGGAATCCAGTGTCTTGGCTTCCGACGTATCTTTTTCCTGTGCCATGGCCAAACTCATTGGTGCCACGGCAGTGAAAATTACTGCCCCACTCAATGCCTGCAAAATTGCCTTTCGTAACTTTGTCATACATCGCCCCTGATTCAATGAGGGAACTAGATTAGCCTGAAATATGATTTTTTGCATAAAAATGTAAAAGAAACCAGCGTTTGTCCGTACCCGAATGTGTATTTTTGTTTTGTTCTTGGAACCGAGTGCTAACAAGAATAAACCCCGGCTTGCCGGGGTTTAAATTTTGCAAATCAAAGGCTTAATTGAATCAGGACTCCCACCACATCCAGAACTCATCCCACAAACGACCGAAGAAACCGGCCTCTTCAACATCATTCATTGCGACCAAGTCACGTTCGGCGATCACCTTGCCGTCGAGGCTAACGCGAACCGTGCCGACTTTCTGGCCTTTCTTGAGTGGCGCAACAACAAATTTCGGCAAATCCATGCTGGGCTTGAGTTCTTGATAACGACCACGCGGCACATTGATTTGCATGTCTTGCGCAACACCCAGGCTCACAAGCTCGGCTTTACCTTTCCATACTTTTGGCTCGGCAATTTTTGTGCTGGCCGTATAAAGTGTGTGCGATTCAAAGAAGCGGAAACCCCAGTTGAGTAAATTCAAGTTGCCCATTTCGCGAAGACGAAAACCTTCAGCCTGCGATTTGCTTTCAATGCCCATCACCACGGAAATCAGGCGTTGGTTGTCGCGTTGCGCAGAAGCCAGCAGGCAAAAGCCGGCCGTTGAAGTATGTCCGGTCTTGATGCCATCAACGCTCGGGTCTTTCCATAACAAACCATTGCGATTGTGTTGGGTAATGCCGTTGACGGTAAGTTCTTTCATCTTGTTGTAGGCATAGGCATTCGGAAAATCACGAATCATTGCGCGGCCCATTAAAGCCAAATCGTGCGCGGTTGAAATATGGCCTTCGGCGCTTAAACCATGCGGGTTCATGAAGTGGGTGTTTTTCATGCCGATGCGTTTGGCATAACTATTCATCAATGAAACAAATGCGGTTTCACTACCGGCGACATGTTCTGCCAAGGCAATCGCGGCATCATTGCCCGATTGAATGACCATGCCTTTTTCGAGTTCGGACAATTTAATTTGACCATTCAGCGGTAAAAAGCTGGTCGAGCCATCGGTGCTGCCACCGCCACCGCGCCAGGCATTTTCTGAAATGGTGACCAAATCGGTGTCTTTGATTTTGCCGTTTTTCATTTCGGCGGCAACAACGTAACTGGTCATTACTTTGGTGATGCTGGCCGGTTCCATTGGTGCGTCAATATTTTCACCCGCCAATATTTGGCCGGTGGCCGAATCCATCAATAACCAGGCTTTTGCACCTTGTGGCGCAGGGGCCGGCGGCATGGGAGCGGCAGCTGTTATTGGGCTAGGCGCAGGGCTGGCGGCTGGCGTTTGTGCAATGGCCAGGCCGACGGAAGCGGTGCAGACAGCCGCTAAAAACAGGTGTGACAGACGCATAAATACTCCAGCAAATACAAAAAATTCAGTGTGCTAATTCTAAAGCTTTTGGGTGATAACTTTCGGTTTAGAAAGACCCAATTGCCGAACTTTTTCAAAAATGTCGCCTAATTGTTCATTTTTTAAGCCGTGTACTTGCACCCGCCAAACCGATTGTTCATTAAGCTCGGCTTTTTCAAGCTCGACATCATCAATATCGGCGGCTTCCAGTCGGCTCTGTAATTGCCTGGCATTGTCTTTATTGGCAAAACTGCCAAATTGCAAAGACACTTCATCAGTTTTGTCATTGGTGCGATAAATAGGTCTTTCATCCAGACGCTCGCTGGAACCATCGCCTTTAAGAAGTTCAACTTGTACTGGTGCAGTGCCGGTTTTATCGAGGCCAATCCTAATTGCTGCCACATAACTCAAATCAATAATACGGCCTTCATGAAACGGACCGCGATCATTGACGCGGACCACGACACTTTTCCCGTTTTTGGTGTTGGTGACGCGAACATAACTAGGCAATGGCAATGTTTTGTGGGCAGCAGTGAATTCGCAAATAGAATAGATTTCGCCACTGGATGTTTTTCGGCCATTGAATTTTTGGCCATACCATGACGCGATACCCCGTTGATCGTAATCGTCGGATTTGTCGAGCACTGAATATGATTTACCCAAAACCGTGTAAGGCGATTTATTGCCGTAGCGAGCCAGGGGTTCGGGCCTGGGTACGGGTTCGCTTAACTTGCTGGTATCGATCGCACTGGCGGGGGCGCTGTCGGAAAGTTGTGGCGCGTACAAGCCGCCGGCGGTGTATTGTCTTTCATCGTGCTCATAGATCGGCGCGCACGGATCTTTTTTTTCTTCGGCACTATTTTGCCGGAAAGCATTATTATTATCTCGATCGGCGGTTACTTCACGAGATGAATTTTCCCGAGCCGTTTGGTGGGGAGCCCGGTTTGATTTTCGCTCCGGCTTGCTGGCGCAGGCCGACAATGAAAGTACCAGCAGTATTGCAATAACGTAAAATCTCATTGTGCCGTTGAAATGTCTGATGCCGGTGCTGCAATAGCTTGTGCCAATTGATAGACCGACATCGCATAAAGCGGTGAACGGTTGTAGCGAGTAATAACATAAAAATTATTGAAGCCAATCCAGTGTTCAACACCTTGGCTACCATCAAGCGTTAATAAAGTAGCAGGCAAATTGGGTGTGTTAGCTATTGGGCGATAGCCTTTTTGTGCGAGCTCGGCAAGTGAATACTTTGCTTCCATGGTGTCGGGCACGAAAGGTAGGGCATTGGTATCCATACTGGCACGCACAAAAACCGGTTCGCCTTTACGCCAGCCATAGCCGACAAAATAATTAGCGATCGATGAAAACACATCGTCAAGATTTACAAATAAATTACGACGCCCGTCGTTGTCACCGTCCTTTGCATAATTAAGATAACTCGATGGCATGAACTGGCCCCAGCCCATCGCACCTGCGTAGCTGCCTTTGAGTTGTTGAATATCGAATTTTTCAACTTTACTCAGTTCAAATAAATGCGCCAGTTCGCTGGTGAAAAATACTTCACGTTTTGGATAATAAAAAGCCAGCGTATAAAGTGCATCAAGTACTTTGTAGTTGCCCATATTGCCGCCATAGCTGGTTTCTACACCAATAATGGCGACGATAATTTCAGCCGGTACGCCGGTGCGTTCTTGCACGCGTTGTAGTTCAACGCGATGCTCGGCCATAAATTTTCGGCCATTACCGATGCGGGCATCGGTGACAAAAATCGGACGGTAGTTTTTCCAGGGCTTGGCTTCGGCTGGACGGGTAATGGCATCAATAATGCTTTGACGATATTGTGCCTGCGCCAGCGTCGCACGAATTTCATTTTCGGGAATATTGAATTTTTTTGCAGTGTCGGCAATGAATAATTCAATTTTTTCTTCCGGCTTTACCGGTGGCGCAACGATGACTGGAACGGCAGCGGGCGTAGGCAGCGCAGGCGGTGCTTGAGCCATTACAGGATTGGCAGCCGGCTTGGGTGCTTCATTCTTTTTTACATCGCCCGCACAGGCAGCCAAAAAGCAGATTGAAGCGGTAATTAATACAATACGCATAATGAAGTACTCAAAATTTTATTTAATTTAACACGATAAGGCTTAAGGTTTTGCAAACACTATGGGCCCATAAATTTTCGATGCGCCTTGGCCGACATCACTATGCCAAAGCCTGCCAGCAGTGAAACCGCCGAGGTGCCGCCATAACTAAGCAGGGGCATGGGAACGCCGACTACCGGCAATAGGCCCACTACCATGCCGCCATTAACCAACACATAGACCGAGAATGTCATGGCCAATGCGCCGACTAAAATACGTGAATAACCGTCACGTGCATTCGAGGCTATCCAAAGACATCGGCCAATCACGAAAATATATAAACTGAAAACAAAAATAACGCCTATCCATCCCCATTCTTCCGATAGTACCGAAAATAAAAAATCGGTCGTGTGCTCGGGCAGATAATCAAGTTTTGCCTGCGTACTATTTCCCAAACCTTTGCCGAACCAGCCGCCGGAACCAATTGCAATTTTCGATTGAATAATATTCCAGCCGGTGCCGAGTTGGTCGTTTTCAGGATTTAGAAAAGTAAGAATCCGGTTTTTTTGATAGTCGCGTAAAAATACCCAGGCCACGGGTAGTGACGCCAGTCCAGTGCCCGCGAACAAACCGATTCGCCACCAATGCATGCCGGCCAAATACAAGGCAAATACACCCGATGCACCGACTAATAAGCCGGTGCCAAGATCGGGTTGTCTAATGATAAGCGCCGCAGGTACGCCGATAATCAATCCGCATATCGCCAGCGTTCCCCACGTCGGCGGCAACACGACACGGTGCAAATACCAAGCGACCATCATGGGGACGCTGAGTTTTAATAATTCGCCTGGCTGTAAATAAAAAAAGCCGAGGTTGATCCATAAGCGTGCGCTTCGGCCCGAGCCAACAGCGAATACCACCGGCATCAAGGCCAGGGTTAATGCAAAAATTATCGGTGTCCATGATCGCAAACGATTGGGCTGAATGCGCGCAATAATTAACATGGCGACAATACCTGCCACAAATCGTGCGCCTTGTGCGAGTACGAAATGCTGACTCTCGGCCGCGCCCGCACTGGAGAGTACAACAAGGCTAGTGCTTAAAATTAATAGCAAGCCAATGAATAAAGGCACGTCGATGCAATCGAGCCAATCGGCGAGCCAAGCTTGCAGCCAGCTCATCATCGGGTCGTGCTCGTTATTTGTGCAGGCACTGTTACTACTGGCGGCACCAGGGTGTTAATGGGCGGCGTTAATTTTGGAAGCAACCAGGCATCCATCATTTTTCTTGCAATCGGTGCAGCAGTCGTCGCACCAAAGCCGCCATGTTCCACCATAACGGCAATTGCAATTTGCGGATTATCGGCGGGTGCGTAAGCAATAAATAAAGCTTGATGGCGTTGATTCATTGCCAGTTGATTTGGATTCAAACTGATATTGCCTTTTCGGCTAACTTTCTGTGCCGTGCCGGTTTTTCCGGCGATCACATATTGCGCGCCAACTCCAATCACGCGTGCGGTTCCGTGCGGGCCATTCACGGTGCCCCACATGCCGCTCTTGACAGCATCAATATGAGCTTGATCATTGGCAATGCGGGCAGGGGCAACCAAGGGCACCGCCAGCCATGGCGTCTGGAAGCCATGGCGTTTTGCTTTAAGCAAATGTAATTTTCGTTGTACGCCATTATTGGCGATAGCAGCCGTTGCCTGTGCCAATTGCAATGGCGTTACATTCCACACACCTTGGCCGATGCCGGCATTGACGGTGTCACCGGGATACCAGGCTTCGTTGAATCTTTTTCGTTTCCATTCCGGTGAGGGTAGGATGCCGATACTTTCACTCGGTAAATCAATTCCGGTTTTTTTGCCAAAACCGTATTGCGACATATACATGTCAAAACGCTGTATGCCCATATCCAGGGCGAGCTTGTAGTAATAAGTGTTGACTGATTGCGCAATGGATTCTTGTAAATTTACCCAGCCATGGCCGCCGGCATGGGCATCACGAAAACCACGTGCGACACCTGGAATATGAAATTCACCGGTCGATAAAATTTTATCTTCGGGCTTTCGTAAACCCGATTCCAAGCCCGCCAAGCCGACAAAAGGTTTAATGGTAGAACCCGGTGCAGTGCCACCCTGCAAATTTCTGTCGTACAAAGGACGCGATATATTTTCGGTGAGGGCGCGATAATTGACATGCGAAATTCCGTTGATAAATAAATTCGGATCAAACAGCGGCAAGCTCACCATTGCCAATATTTCGCCGGTACGTGGATCGACAGCAACAGCCGCGCCTTGTAATTCGCCGAAGGCTTCGATCGTGGCTTTTTGTAAATCGGCATCAATACTTAATTGAATGTCATAACCCGGACTTGCTTGCTGCATGCCAATGGTTTTTAAGGATCGACCCTGTGCATTGGTT
>JAYSXB010000233.1:0-3441 GCA_043717775.1 Arenimonas sp. | reverse complement strand
GTTGGCGTTGACAATGTGAACGATAAAGTGCCACCACTTCTTTATCAAAACAACTCGCTCAACGGTAATACCGATGAACGCACCTTCGACACCGTTGGGCGTTACTACTGGATGAATGTAGGCGTTTCGTTCCAGTAAGAACTGCGCCATGTAGTATTTAAGCCGCAGCCCCCGGGCTGCGGTTTTTTTATATATCAAGAAACAGCGTGGGATTTAATTCTTGTAACCGAACCGCACTATCCAAGGTTCTAGATACTTCATCACTACCGGTGTGAAATATTTCTCATACGCCTGCCAGCGCCCAACCGATCTTGCGTTTACCTGTTCGACCACTTGCGTATAGCTGGGAGTCTTAATAGCGCCCTTACTTTTTGCACGCTCGGTGAAGGCTAGTAATTCATCATGCCAAGGCAGATTTAAAAATTCGAATAAATCGCGGGCACGAGCTTCGGTGTCGGCGATTAAATCTTCGTACTTCCATTCCAATACCGGCAATTTAAGTTGCTCGGCGCTTTCGTACCAATGGCTGAAAACCTTGTCGTACATTTGCGCTGTACTTTCCAATGTTTCAAATGTCAGTGCGAATGCTGGTGCGCGAAAATGCTGCATGTAGCAACTCAATACAACATCGCAGGGGTGCCGAATCGCAAGAATCACCTGAGCGCTTGGAAAGAAATTTTGCAGAGCCGGCAGACGAACCATATTCAGCGGATTTTTATCGACCGCACGCTGCGTTTTAATGCTCGGTGCGACCAAAGCAACTTCGTTGAAGTAGGTCGCGCGCTGTTCTAGCCACTGTTGCGACGTTAGATTTTGAATGTGCTCGAATACATTACCGCCATCGGTAGTCAATCGACGCACGATGTGCTGCAAAAACGGTTGCTCATCAAATGAAACCAGTGCCGGATGGGCATCCAATAATTGTTCAAGCAGAGTAGTACCTGAGCGCGGAAAGCCCACTACAAATACCGGGTCCTTGTATTCATCATTTCCGTGGGATTCTGAATTCCATGGTGGAATCGCATGGTCCAGCACGGCAAATGCTTCGGTGTTATCACGCAAGGCGGGATGATTTTTGCTGATAAGTGCCCGCTTTTGCGCATGGGCTTTTTGCATTACCTGCATAACGGCGTCAGGCTGTTTGCATTTATCCAGTGCCGCCGCATATTCAAATTCCAAACCTAATTTCAGACTTGGGTCATTATGTGGCTTGTGCAAAATTCGTTCAAAATATTCTTTTGCCAACACAAAATCTTTATTACGCATCGCCATCTTGGCTTGCATCTGCAAAAAATTATCCAGTAATTTCGGATTGTGCTGCATGTCTTGTTCATGAAGTTTTTCTTGCGCAGCCTTTGCTTGCGGCATGCGATTGGTGCGCTCATAGGTCATCACCAAACCGATACTATTGTCATGCTGTAAATCCGGATCCAGTGACGTTTTGCTAAACTGCGCGATAGCCTGCTCATACCACTGTCCACGAAACAACAAGTAGCCAAAATCAGCACTCTGCCCTTCATCCAGATTTATGGATTGCAGATAATCGGCACAGGTTTTGGCTTCCGTCCATAAATCCATCGCCTGCAAAACACGTAGCTTGAATAGATGAAATTCGGCATCTTCCGGCGCGCGTTCAATAGCCGTTGCAATATGTCGACGCGCCAACTCCAATGGACCAACGACCGCATAAGCACGCGCCAATCCAAAATGCAAAGCAGGGTCAGTAGCGCCCAGCAATAACGCCTTTTGCAGAGGCTCAAGTGCCTCGGGCTCCCGCTCCAATTCACAAAGACAATTCCCCAGGTTCGACCAATGCGCTGCATTCTGCGCTTGTTCAGCGCATAGGCTTTGATACTCTGGCAGCGCTTCGAGCGGTCTTTTCAGAAGACTCAGGGCCATAGCTTTCAGTGTTTTCCAAGTAAGCGCCTCGGGCCCTGTTGCGGTGGCCTGCTGCGCCATGCTCAACACTTGGTCAAAACACCCTTGTTCGAGCGATTCAAATGCGAGATTCAAACTGATTGGCTGGCTAGAAATAGAATCAGACATAGGGTAAAAAAGGTTATGATTAATTCAGTGTGAAATAAAACGCGAGAGCCTTAGTCTACCTTGAACGCCACCACTGAAACCAATTCGCTCAGCCGCTATATTCAAGTTTTTGATGGCGCGTTTAGCCCTGCGCTTTGCCAACAAATGATCAGCTCATACCATAATTTGGAACGCTTTCAGCGCCCCAATGGTCGGGGCATACGCCCCGGACATGATGAAAGTGCCTGGACTGAACTGAATCTTGACCCACTTTCCGATGCCGGTTTTCGCGCCATGATTCTCGAAAACATGCATCGCCATTGTGGCTTATATAACGAAACTCTCAAGCAAGCCATTACCATTCCGCTGACCGATAAAATCAGCGAATTGGTGATGAAGCGTTACAAGCCGACTGGCGATGAATGCTTTCAATTGCATTTTGATTCCATCGGTGAAAAAGCCAATCGTTATCTGGTGTTTTTGTGGTATTTGAATGATGTTACTGAAGGTGGCGGCACCGAATTTCCGGAGCTCGGCATTACCATTCAAGCCAAGGCCGGGCGTCTAGTTATTTTTCCACCGTATTGGATGTATCAACATCTCGGTCAATCGCCTGTTAGCAACGACAAATATATTTTATCCACTTATTTTTTATTCTAAGCATGAACGATTCGGAAAAACTCGCCGCGAACAATAAACACATCGCCAAAACGATGATGCAATCGGTATTTGAATTGGCGAGTGACTTGTCAGGCCTTGGGGTGTTTCCCGAGCAGGTTGCAGCTGCTCGCAGTGCAATGCCCATTCACCAACGGCTCGGCCAAATTCAACAGGCCATTGAACAATTGCGTGCCGATTTGGCGACTTTGCGTGGGCCTTATTTAGGTCAGCAATTGCAAGCACTCGGCGTGAATGAGGCAAGTAAAAATCTGCAATTGCATATCGGCAGCGGGCCTTACAATTTGGCGGGTTGGATTAATCTTGATATTTTTCCAGCCCAGCTATCTACTAATGTACTCTGGGGTTTGCCGTTTACCAACGGCCAGTGTCGCTACGTTTTTCTTTCGCATTTGCTCGAACATCTTTTTTATCCCACCGATGCCATGGCTTTGCTGCAAGAAATTTATCGCATACTCCAACCCGGCGGCGTGGTGCGTATTGTGGTGCCGGATATTGAACAATGCATTCGCGCTTATCAGGAAAATAATAAAGAATTTTTTCAGCAGCGCGTTGAGCACTGGGGCGCTGGCGATGGTAATGCCACGCGCTTGGAGCACTTTCTTTCCTATGCTGGTGCCGGCCCTGACCCAGCCTGGTTATTTGAAGCGCATAAATTTGGCTATGATTTTGAAACGCTGGAGCGGGCGCTGCAGCGTGCAGGTTTCAAAACTATTATTCGCTCAAGTTTTATGGCCA
>JAYSXB010000232.1:0-3459 GCA_043717775.1 Arenimonas sp. | reverse complement strand
CCGGAACTGAGTTCTTTGCACATATCGCACTTCACGGCTTTCTTGGGAATGTTTTTATCTTTCGCTTGTTTTTCCATGCCCGGTTCCGTGCCAATGCCTAGCAGCATCCACAGCGACAAACTCGGTTTGCTACGTTTCGGATTTACTGGCGCCATTTGAATTACACCATACGGACAATTTTGTTCGCAGTTGCCACAACCAATACAGGTGTCGCTAATAAATACCTCGCCATTGCCGGAACGATGAATGGCATTGGGTGGGCAATCTTTCATGCAATGCGGATGTTCGCAGTGACGACAAGAGGTGGGCACATGAATTTGTGCATAGGTCGGGCCTGCTTCACGATTAAGTCGTGAAGTGCCGCCATGGGTGTCGGAACAGGCTTTTTCACAATTATTACAACGCACGCAAAGGGCTTCATCAATCAGCAACACATCGCTGGCTTCACCCACACCTTGCTGCATCAAGAAGCTGATTAAATTACCCGATTCCGGATTTTGTTCCATGGCCTGGTTGTCACGCACGCGGTCCAGATAAAGTGCATTGAGTTGTCCGCGCAAATCGGCATTGCGGGCCAGAATTTCCTGAATACGTTTTGATTCCAGCACAATTGCTTCGCTGGCGACCGCTGCCTTGACCGTCGCACTTCTTGGTGCACCGGAAAGCAGCGCCATTTCACCCACGTAATTGCCGGCGGCGACATAAGACAACACAATTTCCTTACCGCCGAGTATGCGGGAAACCGTGACTGAACCACGTCGAATTAAATACAGGCCATCGGCTTCATCGCCTTCGTTAAATAAAGTGGCACCGGCATCGTATTGTTTGATAACCGCGCTTTGTACCAAATAATCGAGCTCGTCTTCGGGAATGGACGAGGCAATAAAACTGCGCACTGCACGCTTCAGTGACACTTCATCGAGTGTGCGGCGAACGGCTTCTACCGAGGCCAGCAATTTCAACATTGAACGGCGCGGGGTTTCAATCAGGACGCTATCTTTGTGGGCGATCACCGTCGCTGCGCGACGGCGGCCAGAAATTAAACCTAATTCACCAAAGAAGTTGCCGGTTTTCATGAAAAAACTGACCGGTGCGCCGTCTTTGCCGAGTGCCTGAATTTCTACCGCGCCATCGACAATGCAATACAGCGAGTTGGTGTAGTCGTTGCGCTCGAAAATAACATCGCCGGCACTAAAAGTATGAATGGTGCTGTCAAGTAAAAATTCGCGCAGTTGCAATGTCGTCAAGCCATACAGTAAATGCACATTGCGCTGGATAATCTCGATAGCGGTTTTGACATTCGGCACGCTTACCTTGCTGAACTTTTGTTTTAGCAGTGGTTCGTCGGCAGGCTCAACCGGATTGCCAAGAATGTACTCGATGACTTCATAGCCTTGATTCATGGCTTGTTTGATGAGTGGATAGCCGCCGAGCGCACCGATGATGTAAAGGCCGGAAACATTCGATTCGTAATGTTCGGTCAGTTCAGGTACTGCACCGGCGTCCTTGTTCGGAAACTGCACGCCAAAGCTTTCGACGAGTTTACGGGGTGGGTTCGCACCCAGTCGCGCAATAATCCTGTGGCAAGGAATGTTTTCTTCACCATTGGCGGTCTTGGCGAAAAATTCCATTTTGAATTCGCCGTTCTTTTCATCCACCCGGTTCACGCTGGTGCTAACCCGGGTTTCCATCTTTCCTTCTTTTACGGCGGCATTAAGCAAGTTGAGATTACCGTCCTTGCAGCGATTAAATTCTTCGTTACGGTTTACCAAAATCACCCGATTACGTTTCATCAAGGCGATGGCATTTTCGATAGCGGCATCGCCAGCGCCAACAATAATGATGGTTTCGTCAGCGTATTCTTCCGGGTCGTCAAGTTGATACTGCACATTGGGCAGGTCTTCGCCTTTCGCACCAAGCTTGCGAATATTGCCCTGCAAGCCAATAGCAAGCACGATGGTTTCCGCTGCAATAGTTTCTCCATTGCCCAGCGCTATCGAAAAGTCGCCACGCTTGCCGGTAATGCTGCTGACGCTAGCGTTGTAGCGGATATTGACTCGATGCTTGGCAAGTTCCTGGTCCCAGGTGCTCAGAATTTTTTCGCGTGTGCCCGCAGCAAAACTCATGGGGCTACGCAGCGGCAGAATTTCAGGCTCCGCCATCACGTGTTTGCCTTTCTGGTATTTGTAGATGGTATTGGCTGGCTGTTTTTCTGCTTCCAGAAGAATATGCGAAACGCCAAGTTCGGCCGCGTGCGCAGCAGCAGAAAGTCCGCTGGGGCCGGAACCGACAATGGCTATCTTGAATTTTTCTGTCATGTTTTTTCTCCAGGAAAAATCAAGTCACTCATTAGTGTGCAAGTAAAACGGTTTTAAATTCGCGCAGACGCTGTTGAAATTCGGCCGGGCGATATTTTTCATCGTTTGACAGCGATGCATAAAGTTTTTGCAAACTGGCATTGACCGGTTTTGCCGATTTAATCATGCCGCGTTTATTCATGAAATTCACCACGCTGCCAATCGCCATCACGGCCTGTTCGGCACCGGCGTAATCCCGATAATAGCCATTCAATCCATCGTCAATCAGGCTGACGGCAATGCCACGTAAGGCGGATTCTGAAAAAGAATAATTTTCGATACGGTTCGCCACTTCAAGCGAGAGCCTTTTCATCGCAGCGGCTTCGGCCATGGCATCGCCTTGGCCCGCCACGGCACGGTGCAGCTTGCCGCCTTGCGCAGTGACACGCCCACCGAGTTTGGGGTCCATTTGTTTGGCGATGGCGCGCATCATCAACATGCCGGAATCATTTAAACGCGCCAGTCCAGTGCCGGGACTTGCACCGAATGCCGTGGTGGGTTTCCAGCGTTGTTCCGACATCGGGCGGTGGCAGGCATGGCAGTCAAACAAGACTAATTCCGGAAATAAACCGTCGCGGCCACGCTTGGGATCACGCAAAATATCCATGGTTTCCGCGACCGCCAATGATTGGCCAATCGCCCATACTTTTACGCCGTCCCAGACTTGCTTGCGCTTTTCATAATCTTTGTCGATACGAACATGGGCGGGAGAAATTGCCGAAAAAGTTTCCAACTCAAAACTCATGCGCGGGTGACCAGCGCCCATCATGCGATGACTGACGAATTTATCTTTATTACCGAAGTGACAGGACAAACATAGTTGCGCGCGCTCCATCGGTTTGCTGCTCGGGTATAAGCCGTGTTGAATATTCATCGCGTGAGTAGCACCGGGCTCTACGTGCGAACTTAGCCAGCGACCCGCCGGGCCGTGGCAGGCTTCGCAAGTAACGCCATCAGATAATTTAAAGCGTTCGCCACGATTGGCTTCCGGCACATTGTGGGTGTGGCAATCCAGACATAATTTGGATTTCTGTGGCGGCATACCCAAGCCAAACTTTCTTGCGATGCTTTGTGATTTTTCATTTAATAAAACATCGTAGGC
>JAYSXB010000231.1:0-8866 GCA_043717775.1 Arenimonas sp. | reverse complement strand
CGTTTTTTTCCCAGTCGCCATAGCGTGTGGGCTCCGGCCCCTTTCGGCCCCCTATTTCGGTCGGCAATGCCGCTTCTGCTTCACTTGGTACTTCCGGCAGCAATGGCGCAAGTGGAACAAGCTCATCGTCGGCGTCTGATTTCTGGCCTATCATCTGCATTCTTTCCTCTAAAGATGAATTTTAATTCCCGCGCCTATGTCCGACAAGCTGAATTTTACACCCGCCTCATTGAATAGACTGACGAGCTATAGGCTTTTGGAGCTGGAAGGCCCAGACGCTGTGGCTTTCATCCAGGCGCAAAGCATGAATGATGTAAAGGCGCTGGTAGATGGCCAATGGCATTGGAATGGCCTGTTGAACCCAAAAGGTCGCTTGATTGCGCTATTTGCACTGGTTCGAATTCGCGCAGATTTGCTTTACCTCTTGCTGCCGGATTTTTCTGCCGAAAAAATGGCCGCGCATTTGCAGCGGTTTATCTTCAGAAGCAAAGTCAGATTGATTCAAAATAACGACAAGGTGTTTGCGGGCGAATTTAGTCATGACCCCCACCCGGTATTGGCCCGCGATCTTATTACAGGTGTCCCAGAGCATGCGCTGGCCTTGGATTTTTCATCTGACACACTACAGCGCAAGCTTTGGATATTACCTGCGTCTTTGGCCGACAATGTGCTGCCGAGCGACGCTGTTGAGACCCAGTGGCGCGATGCCGACATACAACACGGGCTGCCTCGATTGTCGGAAACCCAAACCGAGTTGTGGACGCCACAAATGCTGAGTCTTGAACACTTGAATGCCTTTAGCTTCAAGAAAGGCTGCTATCCCGGCCAGGAAATTGTCGCTCGCACGTATTATCTGGGTCAGGCGAAACGACAGACTAAGCTTGTGCAAGCAAAGCATCTAAGCCATGAAGCGCCTATATACCGGGGTACTGAAAAGGTCGGTGAACTGATCTGTATCAACTCGGCACAAAATGCTGGGCTAGCCGTGCTCCATAGCGTTGACGATTCTGATCGGCTCCAGAGTGGTCAAAACGAGGTTAATCAGTCACAAGTTTTAACAGGATTACAGAGACCTGCGTAGCAGTTTTAGGACCTGTAATTAGCATAACTATTGGCTTAAGGCGTATTCTTTGATATATCGGGATTTGCAAGAGGAGGAACAGATGGAAAGTCCAAAGATTAAACGTGTCGGTTTTTTGACTGGCCTTTTATTAATGCTCGCATCCGCACAGTCCAGTGCAGCGACATATACATTGACGGTGGAGCCTAACTATCCGCCAGCGCAAGCTCAAGAAGTTTACAAGCCTCTGCTGGCCTATCTTTCAAAAGCGACAGGGCAGACTTTTGTACTGAAAATTGCTCCCAATTATCATGTGCATTGGCGTGATATGCGTAGTAAAAGTAAAGTCGATTTTACTTTTGAAGAAGCCCACTTCACCGATTATCGTGCCAAGCGCCAACGCATGATCCCCTTGGTTAGAGTAGTAGAGCCAACCAAATACACCTTGTTAATCAGCGACGAAATGGCCGCCGGTGGCGCCCAGGGCTTGATTGGCCACCGCATTACCAGCATGTCTTCGCCAAGCTTGGGGTATTTATTACTGGGTGAAATTTACAGGAATCCAATCGCCCAGCCTGAAATTAAATCCTTCGCAGCCAACTTGAAAGATGGCGTGGAAATGATTTTTGCCGGTGAGTCCGATGGCGCCATGGTGCCTAGCTACATTGCCGACCAGTACAATAATTTACAGCCAGCCTTGGTTACGCGTGAGTTACCGGGCCGTGCTTTATCGGCCCATGATTCAGTGCCAGCAGATATTCGCAATAAAGTAAAAACCGCGATGCTGAAATTGCATTTGGACAATAATTTGTATGAGGTCATCAGCGAATTAGGCACCGCAAAATTTGTACCCACCAACGCAGCAACCTACGCGGGCAGCGAAAGTATATTGAGTGCCGCCTATGGTTATGCCCCGCCGAGCTATCAAAAAGCGGCGACTGCGCCTGCAGTCACAGCGACACCGGTCAAAAAGCCCTAATTTTTTTAATGGCTGCAAACAAAAACCCCAAGCATTGCTTGGGGTTTTTTTTCGACTAAATACTTTGAAGCTTTAACCCTCAGCTTCAAAATAAATAAGATCATTCGCATTGACCGCACCTGATTGCCCCATGCTGATGGTGCCGGACTTTCGTAAATGCAATTCATCACGATGCAGGCGTAATTCCTCGTCCCCGCCTAACTTAACGTATGTGGCATTGGTAGAACGATCAGCAATCATAAAATGGCCGCGCTTGAATTCGATTTGGGCATGGCTACGACTCACCCAATCGGCTTCGACCGTAAGATTATTGGTGCCTTCGCGTCCCATCATAAAAGGTTCTGAATTCTGGTCGATTTCGATTAATTTGCCGCGATGACGCAAGGTTAGCTTGGCGATGGTTTCGACCGCACCTGGCAAATCCTGTAAACGGATGGCGCTTTGCACCATGGTCATACCCGAAGTGTCTTCTTGCCAGATCACATCGACAATATCGATCGGGAATAATTTTCCATTGACTCGGGCTTTGCCAAGACTGCGGGTTTCCGGCATTTTTCCGGACACCGACTTGGTCGTGCTAAGCGTAGTAACAATTTGTTCGCGCTTAGCCAGCGATGCCATACGGGCGGCGGTATTCACCGCGTCGCCATAGACATCGCCATTCTCATCCAAGGCTTCACCGAAATGCAGACCGATGCGAATGGCCAGATTGTCACGGACGAAATTGATATCCCTGGCCATCTTGCGTTGCATATCGACCGAAGCCAGAATGCCGTTCATGGCGGCTGGCAAGGTACACATAATTTCATCGCCGATAGTCTTGATAACGCGGCCACCGTGCTGCACACAGATATCCGACAAAGCCGTTAGCACCGCTGAAATCAAACGGCGGGCTTCAACATCGCCTTTAGTTTCGAATATACGCGTGCTGCCGCTGACATCAGCAAATAGAATGGCTTGTGGACGTGATGAACTCATAAGACAGAGTGTAACCTGAGCGAGCGAGCTTCGCAGCTCTATGTGGATAGATAACGAATTTAGGCGAGCTCTCCGGACATGGCAACAATATCCGCCTCGCTCGGGATCACCAAAAACGCCGCACCGGCCAGAGGTGTGTAGGTATCTTGTCCAACCACGCGGCGCAGCGGTTTCGCACCCTGCCCCGATTCCACCACGGCGGTAATAATGCCCTCGCCGACCCCGGCACTGCGGCGGCCTTCATCGACCACGATGATACGAGCGCATTCGCGTGCATGTTTGGCGATTTCGTCAGTATTGAGCGGCTGTAGCCAGCGTAAATCGACGACACGGACTTTCCAGCCATGTTTTTTCTCAATGTCGCGGGCGGCACGCAGGCTCATGGGCACACCATTGCCGAAGCTGAAAATCACCAGGTCTTTTGCGGCCTCGTCATAAACCCGGGCCGAACCAATTTCCATCGACTCTTCCGGGGACGGATACTGAGTCAGCCATTGGCCGTCACCGGCCTCGTATAAATCTTTCGTCATATACAAGGCAATCGGCTCTAGATACGCACAGACCCGACCATCGACTTTCGCCAGCGCCATCATGCTGCGCAGCATGGTAGCGGCATCGTCGCCACGGCTTGGGCAACCGACAACAAGGCTAGGAATGTCGCGCAGGGCGGTAATCGAATTGTCATTATGGAAATGGCCACCGAAGCCGCGTTGATAACCCAAGGATGCAATCCGCATCACCATCGGGTTTCTGAATTGACCATTGCTAAAAAATTGTAGCGAGCAAGCTTCGCCGCGAATCTGGTCGCAGGCATTGTGGAAATATGCCAAGTACTGAATTTCCGGCAACGGCAACATGCCCATATTCGCAAAGCCCTGGGCCAGGCCAAGAATCATGGTCTCATCAAGCAAGGTATTGAAAACCCGTGAGCCTTTGAACGACTTTTGCAGGCCTTTGGTAACGGTATAGACGCCACCTTTCAGTGCCACATCTTCGCCGAACAATAAACTTTCTGGATATTTGCAGAACAAATCATGCAGTGCGTTATTGATTTGAATCGCCATATGCCGTGGCGCAAGTTTTTCCGGCAATTTTTCTTCGCCACCGAATATCGCAAGGCGCTTTTCGGCGTAATCGGAACGGGCGGCTTCGGCTTTTACTTTGTCGGGAGTGTACGGTGCCAACGGGGCCATGACATCGGCTAGATTATCCAGCTTGGGCAAGCTATCGGCTTTTTCTGCCGCCGCAAAACAAAGTTTGCGAGTGGCTTCGTATTTCGCTAGTACTTCCTGCTTGCTCATCAAGCCCGAACTCAGAGCGATTTCGGCGGAGCGCAATAAGGGGTCGCTGGCTTCCACCGCCATCAGTTCTTCAAAGCTGCGCCACTCGATTTCAAAATCGGTCCCGGCATGGCCCATGATGCGCGTCGTTTTAAGATGCAAAAATGTCGGGCGACGCGTGCTACGACAATGATTAACGGCCGCCGCTACTTGTGCATAACCGCTGGCAATATCCAGACCATCGGCAAAGAAATAATCCAGACCGGGGCGCTGCTGAAACGCATTGGCAATCCAGCCGCTGGGGGTTTTTACCGAAATACCGATGCCGTTATCTTCGCAAACATAAAGAACCGGCGCGGGCAGCTTTTGGTAAGCCGTCCACTGCGCGGTGTTGAAAGCCGTTTGTGCAGTCGCGTGATTGCTGGAAGCATCGCCAAAAGTACAAATGGCAATCGAGTCTTCCGGAATCGGCAAAGTATGACCAATACGTTTTGCCTGTTCGATGGCAATTGCCGTTCCGAGCGCTTTCGGCAAATGCGATGCGATGGTCGAAGTCTGCGGCAATACCCATAGCGGCTTGCTACCCCAGACTTTATGACGACCACCGGAAATGGGGTCGGCTTTACTTGCAGCAAAACTCAAGGCCGAATCCATAATCGGGTCCATGCCTGGCAATTTGCGGAAGCGCTCGGCCATAAAGCCGCCTGAACGATAGTGCAAAAAAGCCGGATCGGTATGACGCGTCAATCGCGCCACCATCGTATTACCTTCATGGCCGGACGAACCAATCGTGTAGAAAACCTTGTTCTGCACGCGCAAAACGCGAGCCATTAAATCAAGATGACGGCTGATTAATTGCGATTCAAATAAATCGACAAAATCCTTTGCGGTGCAAAGACTACCCGGCAGTATTTCTTCATTCGGTGTTGGCTTGCTATCGACCTGACCAGACCAGTTATTAACGAATTCGACAAAATTTTCATCGCATACCAGAGCGCGATTGACATTTTTTTGACGGGCAGGAATCAGGACAGGTTGGGCAGACATAGTTTTATTCTTTTATTAATTATTAATTTTGCTGCGCCACAAATCCGGGCTGCGAGCGAACTCGCTGCAACCATTTTTGCAGATGCGGATAACGCGTTAAATCGAAACCGCCGGTAGCAGCATCGTGGGTATAGGCATACAGCGCAATATCGGCAATCGAAAAACCGCTTTCAACCAAATATTCATGTTGGGCAAGATGTTTTTCCATCACTGCCAATGCCTGATATCCACGCTCAAGCAGACGCGGTAAATCGGCATAACGTTCGTGGGTTTCTGGCAGATATTTTTTAATGAAACGGGCGACGGCGACGTATGGCTCATGGCTGTATTGTTCGAAAAACAACCATTGCAAGACATTCGCCTGCAACCATTTGTCGTTCGGAAAAAGATTTGTGTCGCTAGCCAGATAACACAGAATCGCATTCGACTCCGGCAGAGTTTGCCCTGCCTCGGTTTCCAGTAACGGCACTTTGCCGTTAGGATTTTTGGCCAGATATTCCGGCGTACGGGTTTCGCCAACGGCACTATTCACATTAACCCAGCGATACGGCTTGGCCAGTATTTCCAGCAGCAACTGTACTTTGTAGCAATTTCCTGAGGACTTCATTCCATAAATAGTGTTCATAGCGACACAGCCTGTAGTGAAACCTGTTTCTTGCCATCACTTGTTGCCTGCGCGCCAACTTCCGAAAAACCATAGCGTTGATGAAAACGTCGCGAGGCTTCATTGGGTGGCTCGATATCAAATTCGCAGGTAATGCATATTGCGTCACTGCTTCGCGCATACGCAAAAATATCCTCGTACAATTTATTGCCGATACCGCGGCCTTGGTGTTGCGCGCTAACCACCACACGATCGATATAAAGAAATAGTTCGTATTGATTCACGAACCAGCGATAGTTAGTACTGTCGTATTGCGTGCCTTCGCGAAACGCCATAAGAAAGCCGACAATTTCATCGTCAATTTCCAGCACGCGATGATAGTCCGCTTCGGCATGAAGTGCTTGAAGTCGCGGCAAGGAAAGCGGACTCAAAAAATGTACAGACTCTTCGTTCAAACGAAGAATCTTTGCAAAATCATTGGCGTTGGCATTACGAATTAACATTCGCCATTAAAACGCATTGATACCCGTCAACTCGCGACCAATCACCAGTTGATGCACAGTTTCGGTGCCTTCATAGGTGATCACCGATTCAAGATTCAGTGCGTGGCGAATCGGACAATATTCGGTGGTGATACCCGCGCCGCCAAGAATGTCGCGGGCTTCGCGAGCGATATCCAAAGCCATACGCACATTATTCCATTTCGCCAGACTGACTTGCGTTGGCTGCATATTGCCAGCGTCTTTCAAACGACCTAATTGCAGACTCAATAATTGGGCCAGCGTAATGCGACGCGCCATATCGGCCAGTTTTAATTGAATGGCCTGATTCGCGCCTAATGGGCGACCAAATAAAATACGGGTTTTGCAGTATTCAGTGACTTCGGTCAAGCAAGCCTGTGCTGCACCGATCGGGCCCCAGGTAATGCCGAAGCGCGCCTGGGTCAAACAACCCAATGGCCCTTTCAAGCCTTTTACATTTGGTAAACGATTCGCATCCGGCACTCGCACATTATCAAAGAACAATGCCGAGGTTACCGAGGCACGCAAGCTCATTTTCTTGTGGATTTCCTGTGCGGCAAATCCTTTCATGTCTTTTTCAACGATGAAGCCCTGAATACCCTCGTCAGTCATCGCCCAGACAATCGCGATATGCGCGAGGTTGCCGTTGGTAATCCACATTTTGGCGCCGTTGAGAATCCAGTCATCGCCGTCTTTCTTTGCGGTGGTTTTCATATTCATCGGGTCCGAACCACCATGCGGTTCGGTCAAACCGAAGCAACCGATAATTTCGGCCTTCGCCATACCCGGCAAATATTTCATGCGCTGCTCCTCAGAGCCGTAGGCATAAATCGGATACATGCAGAGCGAACTTTGCACAGATACAAAACTACGAATACCGGAATCCCCGCGCTCCAGTTCCTGACAGATCAAACCGTAACTGACCGAATTCAGACCGGCGCAACCGTATTTTTCTGGCAGCGACGAACCCAGTAAACCCATGGCGGCAATTTCTGGCACTAATTCTTTCGGAAAACGACCTTCACTGAAGGCATCGCCGATAATCGGAATGATTTTTTCATCGGTAAAACGCGCTACCGCGTCTTGAATCATTCGCTCTTCTTCAGTGAGCATGGAACGAATATCGTATAAATCGGTGGGATTAAGGGCCATGGGAATAATGCCTAGCGTGAAAAGACCATTATTTTAACGGTTTATAAGCGGCAGCGGCACCCCCTAAACAGATGTATTCGCGCTGAATTGACGCCATTTTCATCTGCAAATTTAGAATTGCGCGTGTTATATAACAGGCTGGTTTTTAGGAGTTATGCAATGTCCAATCCCCTGCTCGGCCCGATTCTTGGCTTTGCCTCGCGTCTGCGATTCCCAACCCTTTTTTTAGTGATCGCCGCGTTGTTCGCATTTGATCTGGTTATTCCTGACTTTATTCCTTTTCTGGATGAAATCCTGCTGGGCCTAGGCACCGTATTGCTAGCCTCATGGAAGAACCGGAAAGTCCCTGCTGATTCCACCAATAGCAAGCCGCTGATTGAAGGCCAATTCAAAAAAGAATGAGTGTGATGGGCTTCGACTTATTTGATAGCCATAGCCATCTGGATGCGCCAGAATTTGAGCACGATAGAAGCGCGGTAGTTTCACGTGCTCAAGCTGAAGGTGTGAAACAACAATTACTGCCGGCGGTTGAATTTGCCAGCTGGAGTAATTTGAAAGACGTCTGCGCTCAATATACGGGCTTGTATCCGGCTTACGGTCTGCACCCAATGTATCTTGCATCGCATCGACCCGATCATATTCCGGCATTAAGAACATGGATTGAACAGGAAAAACCCAATGCTGTCGGTGAGTGCGGCCTGGATTTTTTTATTGAAGGTCTGGATGCCGAGCAGCAACGTTTTTATTTTATCGAGCAATTAAAACTCGCTCATGAATTTGAACTGCCGGCAGTTATCCATGCACGTCGTGCCGTTGATGAAGTCATTGCCAGCATTAAAAAGATGGGTTTGTTACGCGGCGTGATTCATAGCTATTCCGGCAGTGAAGAGCAAGCACGGCAATTATTCAATTTAGGTTTTTCACTTGGAATCGGTGGGCCGATTACTTATGAACGCGCACAACGCTTACGTCGCTTAGTCACGAATATGCCGGTAGAGTTTTTATTACTCGAAACCGATTCGCCCGATCAACCCAATGCCGATTATCGCGGTCAACGCAATGAACCTGCCCGCATGATTGATGTTTTGAAAGTGGTTGCTCAATTGCGTGGGCAATCGGAAGAAGAGATTGCGAGAGCTACGACTGTGAATGCAGAAGTGCTTTTCCTTGGACGTGCGAACTCGTAATTTGCAGAAAAAACTGTAAATCAAACGCTGCAACCAAAAAAATTACAGTATTCTCGGT
>JAYSXB010000024.1:0-15062 GCA_043717775.1 Arenimonas sp. | reverse complement strand
GCCGAGTTCTGGATGATCGAGCCAGAAATGGCATTTGCCGATTTGAATGACGACGCCAATTTGGCCGAAGCTTTCCTGAAATACATTTTCAAAGCAGTCTTGAACGAACGCATGGACGATATGCAGTTCATTGATGAACGGGTTGAAAAAGGTGCTATCGCAAAACTTGAAAACTTTATCAAGTCACCGTTTGAGCGTATCGATTACAGCGAAGCGATTACCTTGCTGCAAAAATCCGGTCAGAAGTTTGATTATCCGGTCGAATGGGGTCTGGATTTACAAACCGAACACGAACGCTGGCTAACGGAAAAACATATTGGTCGCCCGGTCGTGGTTACCAATTATCCGGAGCAAATCAAAGCGTTTTATATGCGCCTGAATGATGATGGAAAAACCGTTGCCGCGATGGATGTATTGGCGCCCGGTATTGGCGAAATTATCGGCGGCAGCCAACGTGAAGAACGTCTGGATATTCTGGATTCACGCATGCTGCAGTTTGGCCTTGATCCTTCGCATTACGAGTGGTATCGCGACTTCCGCCGTTATGGCACCGTGCCACATTGCGGCTTTGGTTTGGGCTTCGAGCGTCTGATTGTCTATGTTTGCGGCCTGCAAAATATTCGAGATGCCATTCCCTACCCGCGTGCGCCGGGTTCGGCGACGTATTAAAGAAAAATGAACTCCATCTGGCTTTTTCTTTTTCTAGGTTTGACCGGTTCCGCTGGCCCCGGTCATTTTGGTTTTCGGGTGTTGGCGTATCGTCATCAACTCGATAAAAAATATGAATTCAAGCAAGGCACAGAAGATGGCGGCTTAGCTTATAGCTGGTGGCTAATGTGTTTTGGTTTTACCCGATTCAAAGACTCCGGTATGAATTTATTTGCCGGCAATGCAGGCGTTATGGGTTGGCTGACATTCATTGGAATAGTCGGAACCGCTGTCGCGATTGCACTTAAATAACGAGAATTACAATGTCAGATAATTTTGAAAAAGAAGAAAACCCGGACGATTTCATTATCGAATTGGAACAGTGGTGGCTAACCGCCTTTCATCGCCAATTAGTCTGGGCAAGGTTGCGGGTATTCGACAGCGGCATTGCCCATGTATTCGATTCCACCGGCAACACGCTTGTGTATGAAAGCCATGAAATTGCGGCTTCTGCATTGATGGATGCAGAATTCCGTTCGCTTGACGGCATGGACGACGACGATGCCGAAAGCTTTGGCATTTTGCTTGAAGATCTGGTGCCACCAGAAGCCGATGACGATAATGAAATCGTGCCCTACATGATGCGGACACTACCCGAAGTAAATTAATATTCTGAATGTAGGAGCGAGTTCTACTCGCGAAAACCTGCGACGATGCATTTTGCGAGCAGAAACCGCTCTTACTTTAAACAATATCGCAAGCATTTCGCGAGTAGAACTCGCTCCTACACCGAATTATTTCGTAATTTTATTCGCGGCTTATGCCGCTCCTACGGGCTTTAAACATGCAACAACATCCACTGCAAGGAAAAACAGCTCTGGTCTGCGGCGCCTCCGAAGGCATCGGTCGCGCGACTGCAATCGGTCTGGCTGGACTCGGCGCGAATATTATTTTGCTGGCGCGGCGCCCGAAAGTACTGGATGAAGTTCGCAATGCCCTACCCTGTGTGGCTGAAGGGCAGCAGCATAATTACATGATGGCCGATGTTTCGGATTCGGCAGGATTGAAAAATAAACTCGAAGAAATGCTGAAAGCTTTCAAGATCGATATTTTAATCAACAACACGGCAGGCCCGGCCGGTGGCGCGGCCAATACGGCAACACCAGAACAATATCTCGCGGTTTTTCAGCAGCATCTCATTGCCAATCAAATTTTATTGCAGGCGGTATTACCCAATATGAAAGAGCAGCAATGGGGCCGCATCGTCAATATTATTTCTACCTCGGTAAAAGAACCGATCGCTAATTTGGGTGTCTCCAATACCATTCGCGGCGCCGTTGCCAGTTGGTCAAAAACGCTCGCCAGTGAACTCGGCCCGTTCGGCATCACGGTCAATAATGTATTACCGGGTTATACGCGCACGCAAAGGCTAGGGCAAATTCTGGAAGAGCGTTCAAAAGCGACCAACAAAGCCAGCGAAGAAATAGAAGCCGCCATGCTCAGCACGGTGCCAGCCGGTCGTTTTGCCGAAGCCTCCGAGATTGCTGCCGCTGTGGTTTTTCTGGCGTCGCCACAAGCGGGCTACATCAACGGCGTTAATTTGCCGGTCGATGGCGGGCGGACACGCTCACTTTAAGATTACACTGCACTCGTTAGGATCGAATCTAGACCTACGGGAAGCCTTGCATGAACACGGATGATCAGCGTCGCGCACTTCGATACAGTTATCAATGCCAGGTGATTGTCGCGACTAGCAGCAAGTCCTGCATCACGCAGCTCGAAAACCTCTCAAAAACTGGCTGCTGTATTCAAAAGCCCGACGACTGGGAGTTCTCACCGAACGATGTATTGAATCTTTATTTCGTCATTGATAACGAGCATGTCATTGACGCCGAGGCCATGCTGGTTTGGGTCGATGCAAAGCTTATTGGGCTGCAATATCTGCAAGCCCAGCCCATTCCTATCCACATCGTTGATGATATGTCGTAGTATCCATTTCTATGGCCCTATTCGAACGTAGAATTAGCACCCGTCACTTGCAGCATGGCCACGCCATGTTTGTCGGAGCGAATAAAGCTTTTCTGGTCGAAATTAAAGACATTTCAAAAGGCGGCTGTCAAATTACACGACCGCGTTCTTGGCCGTTCAATCTTCAGGACGAAGGCCGCGTTTATATTTTTGGCGAACCCGGGCCAGTACCCAGTTATTCAGCCCGTATTGCCTGGTACCGCGAAGAATATGTCGGTATCGAATTTAGCTAGTCACCAACAAACCTGTCCGGATGGACCGCTTACAGGTTAATCTAACCGTATGCTAGCAACGATCTACAACACTATCGGCAATAAACAAAACGCCGCTCATAGCGATTTTTGGCTCGATATTATGAATCCCGCGACAGGCGAATGCATCGCCCGCTGCCCTGATAGCGACCATGCTGACATTGAATCTGCCGTGATCGCCGCCCGAAAAGCATTTCCTTCCTGGTCACGATTAAGTAACGCCGAACGTGCGAACTGGCTTAATAAATTAGCCGATGCGCTCGAGCAAGAACTTGATTCATTTGCCCTGGCAGAAACCAATAATGCCGGCAAGCCACTGGCATTAAGTCGTGATATAGAAATACCACGCGCAGTTGAAAATCTGCGTTTTTTTGCGGCCGCTGCCAGCCAATTTTCCAGTGAGTCGCATCATGGCCAGGCCGGTTGGAATGTCAGCACCCATTCAGCGCTGGGTATTGTCGGCTGCATTTCACCCTGGAATCTGCCGCTGTATTTATTTACCTGGAAAATCGCCCCCGCCTTGGCCGCTGGTAATTGCGTCATTGCAAAGCCTTCGGAAATTACGCCAATGACAGCTGCCATGCTGGGCGAATTGGCGCAGAAAATCGGTTTCCCCGAAGGCGTATTAAACATAGTGCATGGCTTCGGCCATAAAGTTGGCCAAGCTCTGGTAGAGCATGCTGATGTAAAAGCCATTTCTTTTACCGGCAGCACCGCGATTGGCAAAAAAATTGCCGCGCATTGCGGACCCGCCTTAAAGAAAACATCACTGGAACTCGGCGGCAAAAATCCCACTATTATTTTTGCCGATGCCCCAAGAAAAAATTTAATCGATACCTTGATGCGCTCGGCATTTCAAAACTCCGGACAAATCTGTTTATGCGGCTCGCGAATTCTGATCGAAAAATCGATTTATGCAGAAATTCGGGATGCCTTAGTGGCAAGAGCGAAACAACTTCGCGTGGGTGACCCGACCGATAGCAAAACGCATATGGGTTCGATGATTTCAAAAGCGCATTTTGAGAAGGTCATGTCGCACATCGAACTGGCCAAAGCAGAAGGTGGCGAACTTCTATGTGGCGGCGATGCCATTACGCCGGCCGGTCGTTGCGAACAAGGCTGGTTTATTGCGCCAACCGTATTTGAAAACCTTGGCCCCTACACTCGCAGCAATCAGGAAGAAATTTTCGGGCCAGTGGTTACACTGCAAACATTTGATGATGAAACCGAAGCAGTGGCATTGGCAAACGCCAGTGAATACGGCTTGGCTGCCAGTATTTGGACTAGCGATATTCGCCGCGCCCATCATGTAGCCAATTCAGTTGAATGCGGCATTATCTGGATCAACAGCTGGCTTCAACGCGATTTACGCACGCCCTTTGGCGGCATGAAACAATCGGGCATGGGACGCGAAGGCGGGCTGGACGCGATGCGTTTTTTTACCGAAACAAAAAATATCTGTATCGATTTGGGATAAGGCATGCCGTTACGTCATCTACTGAAAAATAACAAAGAGTGGGCAGAAAAAGTTCGTCTTGAAGATCCAGACTTTTTCAAACGCCTGTCAAAAATGCAGGCACCGAAATACTTGTGGATTGGCTGTTCTGATTCCCGCGTACCCGCCAACCAAATTACCGGCATGCAGCCGGGCGAAGTTTTCGTACATCGCAATATTGCCAATGTGGTTGTACATACTGATTTAAATTGTTTGAGCACCATTCAATTTGCCGTTGATTTATTGAAAGTCGAACATATTATTGTCTGCGGCCATTATGGTTGCAGCGGAGTGCATGCCGCTCTGTCGAACACTCGCGTTGGACTTGCTGATAACTGGCTACGGCATATTGCCGATGTCTCCAACAAACATTCGGCGTTTATTCAAAGTGCCGAGCTCGACTCCATGCGGCACGCCCGGCTTTGCGAATTGAATGTGATCGAGCAAGTCGTCAATGTTTGTCAAACTACAGTTGTTGAAGACGCTTGGGCACGCGGGCAAAAACTCGATGTGCATGGCTGGATTTATAGTTTGCTCGATGGCCGCATTCGCGATTTAAGCATGAGCATTAGCACCAAAGAACAACTTGCCAATGACTACCCGCTCGCCCTTGAAAAACTGCATGATCAAGCCACGCCATGAATGATTCAATCGAGACCAATCTAGCACCCAAAGCGGTCGGGCATTATCCGCACGCACGCAGGGTTGGCAATCTATTGTTTCTCTCTGGTATTGGCCCGCGCAGCGCAAGTGACAACAGCATTCCGGGCAATGTTTATCGTGACGATGATTCGCTTGAAAGTTATGACATTGTGGCGCAATGTCATTCTGTCTTTACCAATGTGCAAGCGGTGCTAACCGCCAGCAATGCGAGTTTGAGCGACTTAGCCGATGTTACGGTTTATTTGATTGATATGGCGAAAGATTTCAAAACCTATAATCAGATTTGGGCGGAATATTTCCCTGATGCTGCGCTGGCACCTTGTCGCACTACACTCGGCATCACCGCACTACCAACACCAATCGCCATTGAAATGAAATGCACTGCCGTGCTAAAGGATTAAATCAACATGCTCACGCCCGCTTTCAATTTTCAAGCCTGGATCAATGAAAACCGGTATTTACTCAAGCCACCGGTAGGAAACAAATGCATCGTCGATGGCGATTTCATCATTATGGTGGTGGGCGGCCCGAATCAACGCAGCGATTACCACTGGGACGAAGGTCCGGAATTTTTTTACCAAATCGAAGGCGAAATGGTGCTGAAAATCCAGGAAGACGGCAAAGCTCGCGACATTCCGATCAAGGCCGGTGAAATATTTTATTTGCCGCCAAGAACACCACACTCACCGCAACGCGGACCCAATTCGATTGGATTGGTGATAGAACGCAAACGCTTACCAAACGAACGCGATGGCTTGTCTTGGTACTGCGAAAATTGTAATCACAAGTTGTACGAAGAATTTTTTACACTCGAAAATATCGAAACCCAATTCCCCGCCGTATTCGATAAATTTTATCGCTCCAAAGAACATCGCCGTTGCGACCAATGTGGACACCTGAACCCTGCCCCGCCCCAATACCCGTAGGAGGGCCCTTGGGCCCGACGTGTCGCCAATGTTTGTTCGGCGCCCGCAAGCGGTCTCCTACTTAGACAAGTCTCTCCAAAGAATGAGATAAAAATGTTTTCATCAGAACTATTAATCAGTAATTTATTGTCGCCAGTCGTGCTGGCATTTGCACTGGGCATGTTTGCGCGTGCTGTTCGAAGCGATCTTGAAATACCGGCGGCCATACAATCGTATTTGTCGATTTTTTTATTACTCGCCATTGGTTTAAAAGGCGGCGTAGCACTTAGCAATAATGCGCCAGCTAATTTACCTTTATTGATATTGGTTACTTTGCTTGCGGGCATGGCAACGGCGACCAGTGCCTATTTTATTGCGAAGTGGTGGCTTCGTGATTCACGAGTCAACGCGGCGGCACTCGCAGCCCATTTCGGCTCTGTATCGGCAGTCACATTTATTGCTGCTCAACAATTTACCGAGCGCAGCGGACAATCGGCAGATCCGGTATTAGTCGCATTGGTCGTAGCTTTAGAAATTCCCGCCATTCTAATCGGGCTTGCATTGGCGAAAGGCAGCGATGGATTACGCTGGCACCAAGTACGCGAAGTTCTCACCGGGAAAACCGCACTTTTATTAATTGGCGGAATGGCGATTGGTGCGATCTCTGGGAAAGAAGGTATTGCGCGTGTCGATGCCATGTACGTGCAATTATTCCAGGGCACCTTGATGCTTTTCATGCTCGACATGGGAATGGTGGCCGCCGGACAGCTTCGCAGCGTGGGTCGTGAAGCATTTCGTTTGGCCAGCTTTTCGATGGCCGTTCCCTTGCTACATGGCGTGCTGGGCGTGAGCATCGGGCATTGGATTGGCATGAGTGTGGGCACCGCAACGGTGTTCGGCACCATGACCGCAAGTGCTTCGTATATTGCTGCACCAGCGTCGATTCGCGCGTCTTTGCCTGAAGCCAATGTGGGAAGGTGCATTACTGCTGCGCTGGGTTTTACCTTCCCATTCAATCTGGCGATCGGCATTCCGGTGTATGCGGCTTTCGCTGCTTATCTGAATGCTTGACTGCATTTCAAACGTCGTCCGCGAGCGGCCTCCTACGGGTAGAAGATCGTTTAAACTAAGCCATGCTAAAAATTGATACCCACGCTCACTATCTGCCGCAAAAGTGGCCAGACCTTGCCAGCAAATATGGCGATAACCGCTTTGCCGTGATCCATGAAGGCAGCGATGGCAAACATAATATTTATAAAGACGGAAAATTTTTCCGCGAAATAAAATCCAATACCTGGGACCCGATTGAGCGTATTAATGATTACGCAAAATTCGGTTTGCAGGTGCAGGTTATTTCAACCGTGCCGGTCATGTTTAGTTACTGGGCAAAGCCGCATCACGCTTTGGAACTGCATCAAAGCCTGAATGATCATATGGCCGAAACTTGCCGTACGCATCGCAAACACTACGCCGGTATTGGCACGGTGCCGCTGCAATCACCGCGCTTGGCAATTCAAGAATTAGAACGCTGCATGGATCAACTTGATTTGCAGGGCGTACAAATTGGTTCGCATATCAATGACTGGAATCTTGATGCGCCGGAATTATTTGAATTTTTCCAGGCGGCACAAGATTTAGACGCGGCCATTTTGATTCACCCCTGGGACATGATGGCCGCCGACGCCATGCCGAAATACTGGATGCCGTGGCTGGTCGGTATGCCAGCCGAACAAACGCGTGCCATCTGTGCTTTGATTTTTGGTGGCGTGCTTGAACGCCTGCCGAAATTGAAAGTATGTTTCGCCCATGGTGGCGGTAGTTTTCCCTACACCATTGGTCGCATTGAACACGGCTTCAAGATGCGGCCGGATTTGGTAGCGACCGACAATCACCGCAACCCGCGCGAATATTTCGGTCGAATGTATTTCGATTCCTGCGTTCACGACCCACGGGCTTTGCAATATTTGTTGGACACCGTGGGTACCAATACCGTCATGCTCGGCACCGATTATCCTTTCCCATTAGGTGAGCAAGTTCCCGGCAGCGGTATTGATTCGCTGAATTTATCCGAAGTCGATCAAGCCCGTTTATTCCACGGAACCGCGCTGGAATGGCTCGGACTAAGCAAAACCAGATTCGAGTAAATAGATACTATGCCCGAAATTTTTTCAGAAGCCTATGCCTTACAGCAGGATTCGCAAGACCACTTGCGGCATTTTCGCGAGCAATTTTTTATTCCGCAACATGAGGGAAAAGACCAGGCCTATTTCTGCGGAAATTCATTAGGCCTGCAGCCAAAATCATTGCCAGCAGCTTTGACCGACGAATTAAATAACTGGGCAAACCATGGCGTTGAAGGCCATTTCCATGGCAAACATCCGTGGATGCCCTATCACGAATTTGTTCGTGACTCGCTGGTATCTGTTGTTGGCGCCATGCCATCAGAAGTAGTGGCAATGAATTCGCTATCGGTCAATCTACATTTAATGATGGTGAGTTTTTATCGCCCTGATGCGCAACGCAATGCAATTTTGATTGAAGCCGGTGCGTTCCCGTCTGATCGTTATGCGGTTGAATCGCAAGTTCGTTTTCATGGCTTTGATCCAGCCGATTGTTTAATCGAAATTGAACCAGATTTGCCGGGCGGTATTTTTTCGATGGCCAATATCGAAAAAATTATTGCCGAACATGGCCATCGTATTGCCTTGATTCTTTGGCCCGGCGTGCAATACCGCACAGGCCAATCGTTTGATCTGAAAGAAATCACTCGTCTTGGTCATGCCGCTGGTTGCACAGTCGGTTTTGATCTCGCCCATGCGGCCGGTAATATTCCACTGAACTTGCATGATAGTGGGGCCGATTTTGCCGCCTGGTGTAGTTACAAATATTTGAATTCCGGCCCAGGCGCCATTGCCGGTTGTTTTGTGCATGAGCGCCATGCCAATAGCACCGGGCCACGTTTTGCCGGGTGGTGGGGGCATGACCAAAGTAGCCGTTTCAAAATGGGCCCGGAATTTCTTCCCACTCCCGGTGCGGATGGCTGGCAAATAAGCAATCCACCCATTTTTGCATTAGCGCCCTTGCGGGTTTCACTGGAGATTTTCCAGCAGGCCGGCATACAAAACCTGCGCGAAAAATCCATCAAGCTCACCGCTTATCTTGAAGCATTGATTCAACTGGAATTACAAAATACGCTGAGCATTCTTACACCTAATAATCCCGAGCAACGCGGCTGCCAATTGTCATTGCGGGTGAACGCTGGTCGCGAACAGGGCCGTGCATTGTTTGAAGCATTATCGGCACAAGGCATTATTGGTGATTGGCGCGAACCCGACGTGATCCGAATTTCACCGGCCCCGCTCTACAATAATTATTCCGACGTACTGCGTTTTATCCGCGCCGTAAAACACTGGCAGAATTCAAACCATGCAGCCTGACCTCGCAAAAAAAATCACGATAGCCGGTGCTGGTTTGGCAGGTGCATTGCTTGCCACCCTGCTTGCCCGCAAAGGCTGGCAAGTCGAAGTTTTTGAAAAACGCCCTGATCCTAGAATGAAAGGCTATGAAGGCGGACGTTCGATTAATCTTGCACTCGCCGAACGTGGCCTGCACGCATTGCGCGAAGCCGGTTTAAATGATGCGGTCATGCAACAAGCCGTGATGATGCGCGGCCGCATGGTGCATATGAAAAATGGCGACACCCAATTACAGCGCTATGGCAAAGACGACTCTGAAGTTATCTGGTCGGTGCATCGCGGTGAATTGAATATTACTTTACTCAATGCCGCCGAAGCGGCCGGTGCAAAAATTTCGTTTAATCAGCGAATCGAAAATATCGATTTTGAAAATAAAAACGTCCACTTGATCAATGATCATGATCGTTCGATATCAGAACTTAATTTCGATGTCTTGATTGGTGCCGATGGCGCTGGCTCTGGAGTACGAACGGCTTTAAAAAATGCCGAGCATCTGACCGAGCGTTTTGAATCTTTGGGTCATAGCTATAAAGAATTGGAAATTCCGCCCGATGCCGCTGGCAAGTTTCAAATCGAAGCCAACGCTCTACATATTTGGCCACGCGGTGGCTATATGTGTATTGCATTGCCCAATACCGAAAAAACTTTTACCGTCACTCTGTTTTTACCCAACGAAGGCGATCCAAGCTTTGCGACCTTGCCTGACCTGGTTGCTGCACGACAATTTTTTGAAACCGACTTTGCCGACGCCCTGCCTTTGATGCCTAATTTTGATGAAGACTTCATCAATAATCCGACCTCGGGTTTAAGCACGCTGTATTGCGACAACTGGCATCTGGATGGCCGCGTGGTGTTATTGGGCGACGCCGCACACGCCATGGTGCCGTTCCACGGCCAAGGCATGAATTGCGCGTTTGAAGATTGCCTCGCCCTCGTGCATCACATCGAACACGCGCCAGATTGGCAAGAAGCTTTCGAACAATTTGAGCAGGAACGTAAACCCAATGCACTCGCCATTCAAACCATGGCGCTGGAAAATTATATTGAAATGCGTGACCGAGTCGATGATCCCGACTTTTTACTGCAACGCCAGCTTGAGCGTACTCTGGCAGAACGCCATCCTGGCGTCTTTATTCCACGCTATGCCATGGTCAGCTTTACCCGGGCTCCTTACAAACTAGCCTTTGAACGCGGTTTATTGCAACGGCAATTATTAATTGAGGCCACCCAAGGCAAACAAAGCTTGGACCAGATTGACGTAACAAAATTTGACGCAAAAATAAGCGAATTGTTTGCTCAAAGCCCCTGAAATACTAGCGTTTGCTCGAGCATGGGTTTAGCCTAAACGTCCGGAGGGGGGGCTTCTGAATGAAAATGATATTGCTAGCAGAAAGCTCGCAAACGCGCCGTCGCGCGTTATCAGCCGTGCTCAGCCAACATGGCTATGGAGTGACTGCGGTCGCCACACTTTCCGAGGCCTACGACACCTTGCTCAAAGCCCAAATTGGCCATAATAATCTTGATGCCGTGGTGCTGGGTTGGCCAGAATATTCCGAAGGTATTGCCGAAGATGTCTTTGGTTTATTGCATGGCGAACGCTTCGAGCATTTACCGGTTTTAATAATGGCCGATTCGAGTAATGCCAATGCGGTGAATTGGCGAATGTCGCGTCCGCTTACTGCGCTAACTTTATGGTCGGATTATCTCGAAGCACCCAGCGCGATTGATCAACTACTCCGCCCGACCCAAAGTATCAAACCCGCCTTAAGTTCGCACGAAGAGCAAATCAAAATATTATTTGTCGATGATTCGGCCACCATACGCGCCGGTTATTCCAAGCTACTACAAAAACACGGCTATTTTATTGAAACCGCCGATAGTGTCGATGAAGGTTGGAAAAAAGTATCAGCGCAAAATTTCGATATCGCGATTATCGATTACCTAATGCCCGAACAAAATGGTACGGCGCTTATCACTAAAATTCGGAACAATCAGGAAACCCAACATATTTTAACGGCGACCATTACCGGCACTTATTCTGATGCGGTGATTGCCGAATCACTGGCTTGCGGTGCGCTGGAATGTTTATTCAAAAGCGAGTCCAAGGATTTATTGTTGGCACGTATTGCTTCGCTCGGCCGCACCATCAATGACCGAAAAGCCATTGATAACGAGCGCCGCCGTCTGCAAGGTATTTTGTCTTCGGTTGGCGAAGGCGTTTACGGCGTTGATTCAGACGGTACGATTCAATTTATTAATCCGGCTGCGCTCGATTTATTAGGCTACAGCGACGCAAGTGAATTGGTCGGACAAAATGCTTTTGATGCCTTCCACTATGCCGATGAAGACGGCCTGCCGATGCAGCGCAGCGCCTCATATCTCAACCTTTGCTATACCAATGGCAGCGAGGTTTCATCTTGGCAAACAAGGTTCTGGGCGTCGAATAAACGTGGCATTCCGGTTGAGTGCAATATTCACCCCTTAAAAATGGAATCGGAATTAAACGGATCAGTCGTGGCGTTCCGCGATATTTCCGCCCGCCGCGCATTGGAAGAAGAATTACGCTGGCAGGCCGATCACGACAGCCTGACCAAACTCTATAACCGTGGCTGGTTTGAATCGCAGCTTGAACAAGAATGCAGCAAGGTCCGTCGCACAGGCCAAACTGCCATGCTGTTATTTATCGATCTGGATCGCTTCAAATATATTAATGACACTGCCGGACATGCGGCCGGTGATAAGTTATTGGTAGAAGTCAGCCAGCGTTTGAAATCACGTCTGCGTGGTGCCGATTATCTGGCCCGTATGGGCGGCGATGAATTTGCGGTGTTGCTGACCAATGTTGGCAGTAGTGATTTAACCACGTTGGCCGAAGGTTTTCGCCGCGTGCTAACAGCGTCGCCATTTACTTACGGCGGCAAAAGTTATCGCATTACTTTGTCGGTTGGTTGCGCCAAAATCGATGACAGCACAAACTCGCCAAGTGACGCCATGGCACACGCCGACATCGCCTGCCATATGGCGAAAAAATCCGGTCGTAACCAATGCCAAATTTACTCGCATGAAACCGGTCGTCTGGCAGCACTCGATGTTGATCTGGGTTGGTCGGTTCGTTTGGAAGAAGCCTTCCGCACTGATAAATTTGCACTTTGTTACCAGCCTATCGTGCCTTTAAAAGGCATCGAAAACGATGTCATTGGCAGCCATAATAGTAAAGACATCTGGCTGCGCCAACTTGAACGCAATCCCTATTCCGAAGCCCTGTTTGAAGTATTGATTCGCTTGAAAGGCAACCAAGGCGAATTGATTTCGCCCAATGCTTTTCTACCGGCCGCAGAGCGATTTGGTTTGATGCAAGACATCGACTTCTGGGTGATCAATCATGCATTAGCAGCCTTGCGTGAAACCCGCGACAGCCCACGCCCGATAGGTTTGACGATCAATATTTCTGCACAAACTCTGGAAAAAGGCGGCATTCCGGAATATGTCACGGCGAAAATTGTGGAATACAACGTCAACCCGGCCGCGCTGGTATTTGAAATTACCGAATCGCATTCCATTAGTGATCTTGAAAGCGCACAGAAACAATTGTCGGCGCTGCGAACATTAGGTTGCCGAATTGCCGTCGATGATTTCGGCACTGGGTTTTCAACCTTCGCTTATTTGAAACAAATTGAAGCCGATATTCTTAAAATTGACGGCTCCTTAATTCAAGGTTTGCCGCACGATATTCTGGATCGCACCATTATTGCAGCCTTAACTTCGATTGCGGAAACCGCTGGTAAATTAACCGTTGCCGAATGCGTTGAAGATGCCTCAATGTTACTAACACTCTATGAATGCGGCGTTGATATGGCGCAAGGCTATATCGTTGGCATGCCACGCTTGCATTTACCCAGATCCCTGCCTACGCTTGGCACTAATTTATTCCAAGACCAAGCGCAGCTTTCAGGTATTTAATGGCAAAATCCTTCCTTTGGTATGATCTGGAAACATTTGGTAGAGACGCAAGGCGCTCACGAATCGCACAATTCGCGGCTATTCGTACCGACGAAGCACTGAACGAAATCAATGAACCGATTTCCTGGTTTTGCCAGCCGGCTAATGATTTATTACCCTCGCCCGAAGCGGCCATGATCACCGGCATCAGTCCGCAACAAGCATTGCGCGACGGTGTTTGTGAAGCCGAATTTTTTGCGATGATCAACGATGAGTTAATGACCGCAAATACCTGCGCGGTTGGCTACAACTCGATCCGTTTTGATGACGAATTTATCCGTTTTGGTTTATACCGAAATTTTTATGATGCCTACGAGCGCGAATACAAAAATGGCAACTCGCGCTGGGACCTGCTTGATTTCATGCGACTGGCGCATGCCATGCGTCCGGAAGGCATTGAATGGCCAAAACGCGACGATGGTTTTACCAGCTTCAAACTGGAGCATCTAGCTAGCGCCAATGGCACTCGCGAAGGCATGGCGCATGAAGCCTTGTCCGATGTCCGTGCCTTAATTGGTCTGGCACGTAAACTCCGTAGCGCGCAGCCAAAATTATGGGATTACTATCTGCAATTGCGCAGCAAGGAAAAAGTACTGTCACTGCTCGACATCGCCAATCAAACGCCGGTACTACATATCTCAGGGCAATTTCCGGCCGAGCATTTGTGTGCGGCCTTGGTCATCCCGCTTGCCTGGCATCCGGATATTAAAAACCGCGCGATTGTATTTGATTTAAGTTATGACCCGGGCGATTTGATAGCACTTGCAGCAGAAGATATTTCAGAACGGGTTTTCATTCGTCAAATCGATTTGCCAGAAGGCATATCACGCATTCCATTGAAAGAAATTCATAGCAATCGCTGCCCGGTGGTTTTGCCACTGGCACATTGCCGCGATGAGGATTTCATTCGAATGGGCATCGATAAAGAAAAATGCATGGCTAATGCGAAATTGATACAACAGACACCCGATATTGCCGAAAAAGTAAGACAAGTATTTACAAAGCGTGCAGCTTACGACCCTTCCGATGCCGACGGCGCTTTGTATGATGGCTTCGCAAGCGATAGCGACAAACGCTTTTTTTCGAGCATTCGCGGTAGCTCGGCGACTCAGCTGAAGAACTTTTTTTCACACTGGAAACCGGGTTCACGCTACGACGAACTTTTATTCCGCTACCGCGCCAGAAACTGGCCAGACAGCTTGTCACTGGAAGAAATTGGGCGCTGGAATACCTATCGGGCAGCGCGACTGGGCAAAGAATCATCACAATCTGAATACAGCTTTGAAAGCTATTATTTGCAGATAGAAGGCTGTCGTGCATTAGCCAATGCCGAACAACAAAGTCTGATGGATCAGTTGCAAGTGTGGGGTCAAAGTATTGAGGCGAGCATATGAAATACTTCAGCGATAAAACATTTAAATTTCTCAACAGTCTTCAGAAAAATAATAATCGTGAATGGTTTAACGAGCATAAAGCGGACTACGAAACCCATGTGCGCCAGCCGTTTCAGGCCTTGATTACTGATTTCCAGGCACCCTTAGCAAAAATAAGCTCGCATTATGTGGCCGACCCGCGAGCAGTTGGTGGCTCGCTGTTT
>JAYSXB010000230.1:0-8883 GCA_043717775.1 Arenimonas sp. | reverse complement strand
CCCAAATGCTGCAATCGATGGTCGATAATCCAATCCCGACGCGCGCAGAAGTGCTCGATGTTGCCAACTCGGTGATTGATGGCACCGATGCCGTTATGTTGTCGGCAGAAACGGCTTCTGGTAATTATCCGGTTAAGGCAGTTGAAGCGATGGTTAGGATTTGTTTGGGCGCCGAGCGGCAGTTTCATCATGACACCGACTTTGAAGCCGCGCCACGCAACTTGCAGCGCGCCGACCAAGCCATCGCCATGGCCACCATGTTTCTGGCCGAGCACATACAAGTGCGGGCCATTATTGCCTTGACCGAATCCGGCGGTACCGCACGTTATCTTTCGCGCTTCCGGTCAACCGCACCGATTTTTGGTTTATCGAAACATGACTCTGCACGCCACAAAATGACCATGGTGCGCGACGTATTTCCGATCAATTTTGATTCCACCGGATTGCCCACCCGCGAAGCCGCCCGCAGTGCCGTGAAAAAATTATTCGACATGAAATTATTATCGGTTGATGACCGAGTTATTTTTACCTGCGGTGACAGCATGGAGCAGCGTGGTGCGACCAATACACTGCGTTTATTGCTCGTGGGTGCAGAAGGTAAGGCGGAAGGGTTGGGCGATTTGTGAGTGCATTGAATCCCGAACAACTGCAAAGACGTTATGCCGAATTGGATGATAGTGCTTTGATTGCGCTTTTACAAAACAACGGTTTGATACAAAGTGCCCGAGAAATTGCAATGCTTGAATTGATATCGCGTGGTATTAGTCTGGGACCGACTCAAGCAGATGCAGAGGCTGCGATTGAATCAGCACAAGATGAAGAAATGGATTTTGATGATGCATCAATGGATTCACTTACTGAAGTAGCCCGATTTAATTCTCCCGTTGAGGGCCATATGCTTGAGGCTAGGTTACACGCCGAGGGAATTCCTGCCTGGGCTACCGATACAAATACCATCCAAGCTTTAAGTCATTTGACCGTTGCACTAGGCGGTGTTCGCGTAATGGTTCCGAGTCATCTTCTACCAGATGCTAGGGAAGTTATGCGACGGCTTGAGGCTGGTGAGTTTGCTTTGGATGATGATTACGAAGAGTTAAGTTGAATAGGTGGTTTGTTCTCCAGTTCGTAGCCCGGGTCATGGCTTTATCTGACCCGGGTCGGTAGAGCGTGACCCGGGCTACGTCGCAATGCGGTTGATCTATAAATATGTTGGCTTTTAAAAACCGTAAATAATGGGCGACATCGCAGACTGCCCCGGGTCAGATGAAGCCATGACCCGGGCTACGCAATTTCGCCCGGGAGCGGCCTGCTAGGCTATAATTGCGGCCCTCAATCCCAATATCGGTAAGCCCCATGAGCATCGACCAACTCGCAGAAACCGCCCTGGCCATGGTGGCCGCAGGCAAAGGCATTATTGCCATTGACGAATCCAACGCGACTTGCGCCAAGCGCTTTGAAAGCGTTGGCATTCCCAATACCGAGGAAAATCGTCGGGCTTATCGCGAAATGCTGCTGACCACGCCCAATTTAAATAAATATATTTCCGGCGCAATTTTGTTTGATGAAACCCTGCGTCAAAAAACCAAAGACGGCGTGCCTTTTGCCGAATATATGCGTAAAAACGGCATTATTCCCGGCATCAAGGTCGATAAAGGCCCGCAACCATTAGCCGGTTTTCCGGGCGAAGTTTGCACGGAAGGTTTGGACGGTCTGCGTGATCGCTTGAAAGAATACGCCAGCCTTGGCGCCCGTTTTGCCAAATGGCGTGCCGTGATCACCATCGGTGAAGACAGCCCGTCGGGCACCTGCATTGAAGCTAACAGCCATGCCTTGGCACGTTATGCAGCACTCTGCCAGGAAGCGGGCATTGTGCCGATGGTGGAGCCGGAAATTATTATGGACGGCGACCACGATATTGATACCTGCATGGAAGTGACTGAAGTGGTGTTGCGTTCTTTGTACGGTGCTTTGTATGACCAAAACGTAATGCTCGAGGGCACCATTTTGAAAGCGAGCATGGTGATCTCGGGCAAGGATTGCCCGGAACAAGCCAGTGTTGAAGAAGTCGCCGAAATGACCGTGCGTTGTTTGAAGAGCGCCGTGCCCGCCATTGTGCCGGGCATCGTGTTTTTATCCGGCGGTCAAAACGATGAAGCTGCCACCGCACATCTGAATGCCATGAACCAGATGGGCCCGCACCCCTGGCCGCTGTCGTTTAGCTATGGCCGCGCGATGCAGGCGGCGGCACTTAAAATCTGGGCGAAAGATTTAATCGGTAATGTCTCCGCAGCGCAACAAACCGTATTTGCCCGTGCCAAAGACAATGGTCTGGCAGCATTGGGGCAGTGGAAAAAGTAGTTTTCGTTTGTTCTATGCAATAAAAAAACACCGGCCCTGTGCCGGCGTTTTTTTATTGGAAATCGCCTGTTTTTATTTCAGCAAGATATTTCACTATTTCACTATTCCAATAATGCGTTGATGCTGCCGTTTCGATAAATAGCATTCGCGCCTGACGGGCGCTCCCACCACGACGTACTTCGTAGGAGGGCCTTCCAGGCCCGATAAATCATGCCAGATGCGCCCGCAAGCGGCCTCCTACGCTTTGTCCTCTCCGAAAGTTTTTGTCGGGAATTGCACGATTTTAATTTTGTAAGATATTTTAAAGTTTCCAATGGGGCATTGATGTTGCCGTTTCTATAAACAGTATTCGCGCCTGACGGGCGCTCCCACCACGACGTACTTCGTAGGAGGGCCTTCCAGGCCCGATAAATCACGCCAGATTTGTCGCCCGCAAGCGGCCTCCTACGAATTTACGCGCGTTTACGTCATCAACACATTATGAACCGGAAAAAAATATTAAAAAACGTGATGCATTTCATAAAATAAAGCCCAAATTATACTGCCCATGTAAAAAGCTGTTACGCCGCCAATACTTTGTGAAAAAAGGTGTATCAAGTAAGTGTGTCCCCAGCTTGTGGTTATGGAGCCTTTCCATGATGAGTACAAAAGAGGAATCCCCCAAAGTTCTTGTTGTCGATGATGACGCCGAGATGGTGTACCTCGCTCAATATTTACTTGAGCAGTGTGGCTATCAATCCGATACCGCAATGGACGTGCAAAGCTTCACAAAAGCCTATGTTCAATTACCCGATGTCGTTATGCTCGACCTCACTATGCCCAACAATGCAAGCGAAGAAATTTCAAATATCATGATTGAGCAGCGTGCAAAACACCCGATCATTTTTATGACCGGCATGTCGCCTGAAGAAATTGAGCGTCGTCGCAAGCAGGCAGAAGGCCAGGGCCTGAAAATTGCAGGCGTTTTACATAAGCCATTTTGGATTGAAGATATTGCAAGCGCGATGACTAATGCAATGGCTGCATTGGGCAAGTAAATTTATGTTGGGCGTTTCAACGGCAATAGTGAAACAGCAAATTATAGAACCGGGCATTTATCCACACGCTCATGGTCCAGTCCATTGCGACTCCACCAACATTCCTCGAGAAAAGAGCAGTAGCAAACGCGCGCCGTAATACGACTGCCATCGCCAAAAGCAGCGCGCGTGCGCTCGTCCCATGGGATGCTGAATAAGACCTTCGATTCGGTGGCTGCCAAAATGCTGTCTTGCAAATCATTGGACTGGATTTTATCCCAGCCATAGCCGTGGCCTTTGCCCAGGAGTTTGTCCAGTGCACCGTCCCAGCCCTTTACCAACTTGCCGTCCACGCGCAATTCAACTCGGCGCACCAATGCGGGGCCCAGGCCTTTATTGGTCGCAGTAAATGAAAAACCGTTGCTTGAATAACCAGGCTTGGCAGTGACGTGCGGCCAGACCAACATTCGTTCTTGATTGCGTTGCAGGCTAACCTGGGCGAAAGATGTAAACATGGCAATAGCGCTGACGGCCAAAGCGCCAATAGCAATCCAGAATTCAGGGTCTCGTTTGCGGGATTTTTCGGGAACGTGTGGGACTGGATCGGTTGGCTGCACGGTTGGACTCTCCACTGAAAGCGCATGTTAAATTGCATGCGGGAAAAATAAAGCTTTGCTTACAATACTGTTTTGGATATTACCCCACAGTGTGGAATGAATCCCAGAGCGGCACCCGCAAGCGTGCATTTTGCACTGAGCGACATTCTTATTGCCAAGCTCAATAGTCATCTTTATCAAAATCCACACTATCTACACTAGAACGAGCACCTAGATCGCCTAGAATAGAGCTCTCGTAAGAGGGGAGTTTTGACATGAATGATATTGTTAACCCGATCGCTTTTGATGTTGAAAAAGGCAAAGATTATTGGTGGTGTGCTTGCGGCATGAGCAAGACCCAGCCGTTCTGTGATGGTTCGCATAAAGGCAGCATGTTTTCTCCACTAAAATATACCGCTGCACGTGATGAGCGGGTTTGGTTTTGTGTTTGTAAAAAAACAAAACACTCACCGCTATGCGATGGCACCCATAATAAACTGGAAAAAAAAGCATGAAGTATTTCTCCATTGCAGCCCTTGCAATAACCATGACACTACTCATCAGTGCTTGTAGTAAAGACGAAGCGAAAGATGGCCCTGCAGCAGGCGGCAATGGCCGAAGCGGGCAGGGTGGTCAGCCAGCCGTTGTTATCACCGCATTAGTTACCGAGAAAAATTGGGGCGAACGCGTGCAAGCAGTCGGCACCGCACGAGCGAAAGAATCAATCGAAATTGCATCACGTGTAAGCGATAAAATTTCCCGGGTGCACTTTGAAAGTGGCGACAGTGTGCGGGCAGGTCAGGTATTGGTCTCCCTGCAAACCGGTATTGACAGCGGCAACTTAGCCGTTGCACAAGCGCAGGTAAAAGATGCCGATCGACAGTTTATTCGCGGCGAACAATTAGCAAAAGAAAAACTGGTCTCGGCAAGTCAACTTGATACTTTACGCAGCAATCGTGACGCCGCCCGCGCCCGCGTGCAAGCTGCGCAGGCTACTTTATCCGACCGCGCGATTGTCGCGCCATTTTCCGGCGTGCTGGGTTTACGCCAGGTTAGCCCAGGTCAATTGATCAGCACTGGAACCGTTATTACGACACTGGATGACGTATCAAAAATCAAAGTCGATTTTTCATTGCCCGAAGTTCAAATGGCGAGCTTGAAAGTGAATCTTGCCATCGAAGCACGCAGCGATGCTTATCCCGACCAGATTTTTACCGGGCGTGTGATTAGCGTCGATAGCCGGGTTGATGTGGGTAGTCGCTCGATTGCCGCGCAGGCAGAAATCGACAACCCCGACAATACCTTGCGGCCCGGCATGCTGCTGGAAATCAATGTGCTGCAATCACAGCGTAGCGCCTTGGTGATTCCGGAATTGGCCTTGCAACAAATTGGTAGCGCAAGTTTTGTCTATCGCGTCACTCTCGACGGCAATGTAGAAAAAGCCATCGTCAAACCGGGTTCTCGCAGTTTTGGTTTCGTTGAGATTGCCCAAGGCTTGAAAGCCGGTGATCGCATCGTGGTAGAAGGCACCTCGAAATTGCGGCCTGGTCAAAGCGTCAAGGAATTCAATAGCGAACCAAGCAAGGCTGACGCCAAAAAAGCGCGGGCTAACTAGCATGTCATTATCGGATCTTTCCATTCGGCGCCCGGTATTTGCGGCCGTTGTCAGCTTGTTGTTGATGGTGCTCGGCATCATTGCGTTCACGCGCTTGCCCTTGCGCGAATTGCCCGATGTCGATTCGCCGGTAGTGTCGATTGATACCGGTTATAGCGGTGCCTCGGCAGCGGTGGTGGAATCGCGCGTTACGCAATTACTCGAAGACGCGGTATCGGGTATTGAAGGTGTGGATTTATTGCAAAGTAATTCACGCAATGGCCGCTCCAGCATTACCATTGAATTTAACCAGCAACGCGAAATTGAATCGGCTGCCAATGATGTGCGCGATGCCGTTAGTCGCGTGGTCGATCGTTTGCCCGAAGAAGCCGATGCGCCACAAGTCAATAAACAATCGGCCGACGCCGATGTGATCATGTGGCTGAATTTTACTTCGCCAAAGCGCGATACTCTCGAGCTTACCGATTATGCCGAGCGTTATCTGGTCGATCGTTTTTCCAGTTTGCCTGGCGTGGCACAAGTTCGCATCGCCGGTGGTCAGCGTTTCGCTTTGCGTATTAGCCTGGATGCAAAAGCGCTCGCGGCCAGAAATTTAACCGTTACCGATGTTGAAAATGCATTGCGTCGTGAAAATGTCGAATTACCGGCCGGACGTTTGGAATCGCAAACACGCGATTTTATTTTGCGTGTTGGCCGTGCCTACAGCGGCCCGAATGATTTTCAGGATTTAGTGCTGAAAAGTGCAGGCAATGAACGCGTATTGCTTCGCGATGTTGCCAAAGTGGCGAAAGATTCCAGCGAACGCCGTGCCTGGTTTCGCGGTAATGGCCAGTTGCAAGTCGGGCTGGGCATTATCAAAACATCAACGGCCAATGCGCTCGATGTTTCCAGCGCCGTAAAAGCCGAAGTGGAAGCGATCAACAAACGCTTGCCGACCGATATGAAAATGGGTTTGACCTTTGACTCCACCGTTTTTATTGATGATGCCGTCAAGCAGGTTTACAAAACATTATTGGAAGCAGTGCTTCTGGTTTTATTGGTGATCTGGTTATTCCTTGGCAGTGTTCGCTCTGCGCTGGTGCCAGCGGTAACTGTACCGGTGTGTTTAATTGCCGCGTTTATTGGGCTTTGGGTTTTCGGTTACTCAATTAATTTGCTGACCTTGCTCGCGCTGATTTTAGCGATTGGCCTGGTGGTCGATGACGCCATTGTGGTGCTGGAAAACTGCCAGCGTCGGGTTGATTTGGGCGAGCCTGCCTTACTCGCAGCACAACGCGGTACCAAGCAGGTTGCGTTCGCCGTTATCGCCACGACTGCGGTCTTGATTGCCGTGTTCGTTCCGGTCGCTTTTATTGAAGGCTCGAACGGTCGATTGTTTCGCGAGCTCGCTGTTGCCTTGGCAGGCGCTATCGCGATTTCGGCTTTTGTTGCCTTGTCGCTAACGCCGATGATGTGTTCGATTATTTTGAAGCCGCATAATAAGGAAAATACCCAAGGTTTTGCCGCCTGGATTGATCGTAATCTGGACAAAGTCTCGCATGCCTACAGTTCACGTCTGGCGAAAATTGTTGAGCGTCCGGTTCTGGTCGTGGTGGTGATGTTGGCAACGGTCGCGATTGCCTTTATTGCTTCTACATTTGTACAACGTGAATTGTCGCCCGCCGAAGATCGTGGTGCATTTTTTGTATCAGTATCAGGGCCTGAAGGCGCGGGCTTTGATTACACCGTAAGTCAAATGCAGCAAGTCGAGAAAAAAATTCTTGCCATCACTGGTGATAAAGGTCCGGTCATGCGGATCAATGCGCGTGTGCCTGGTGGTTTTGGTGCCAGTGAAGAAATGCATACCGGCCAAGCGATCGTAATTCTAAAGCCCTGGAAAGAACGCGATGTCGATACCCAAACCGTCGTTGAACAAATTCGCAAATCCTTCAATGAGCTCCCCGGTGTTGTTGCCAGGCCACAAGTTCGCTCGGGTTTAACCCGTGGCGGTGGCGGCGGTCTGCAAATTGTTTTGGGTGGACCAGACTACACAGAAATTGTGCAGTGGCGTGATGCCTTGCTGAAAAAAATGGAAGAAAATCCAAAGCTCGTCGGTGCAGATTCGGATTACAAAGAAACCCGTCCGCAGCTACGCATTGATATTAATCGTCAACGCGCTTCGGATTTGGGTGTATCGGTACAAGACATTGGCCGCACCCTAGAAAGCATGATGGGCTCGCGCAAGGTAACCACCTTCGTCGAAAAAGGCGAAGAATACGACGTTATCGTGCAAGCACAGGCGAGTGATCGCGCGACTCCCGATGATCTAAAAAATCTAACCGTTCGTTCAAGTGGCGGTGTGTTGGTACCCATGGCATCGCTGGTATCAGTGAAAGAGTTGGCCGAGCCCGGAAGTTATGGCCGCTTCAATCGATTGCGTGCCATCACGGTGTCGGCCAATCTTGCACCAGGCTACACTATGGGCGAAGCATTGACCTGGATGGATGCCGCCGTCAAAGAAACATTGCCCGACACCGCGCAAATTGATTTCAAGGGCGAGGCGCGTGAATACCTGCAATCGGGCAGTGCATTGTTCTTCACTTTCCTGATGGCCTTGCTGATTGTGTATCTGGTATTGGCGGCGCAGTTCGAGAGTTTCCTGCATCCACTCGTGATTATGTTGACCGTGCCGCTGGCGGTTTTCGGTGCCGTGCTGGGTTTGTGGCTAACCGGTAAAACTTTCAATTTATTCAGCACCATTGGCATTGTGATGCTGGTCGGCCTGGCTGCGAAAAACGGTATCTTGATTGTCGAGTTTGCCAATCAGCGGCGAGACGCCGGGCTTGCCGTGCGTGACGCCATTCTGGAAGCCAGCGCCACCCGCCTGCGCCCGATCTTGATGACATCCATTGCTACCGTCGTGGGCGCCTTGCCGCTGGTGTTCGACGGCGGCCCGGGCTCGGGTAGCCGCAGCTCGATTGGTGTGGTCGTGGTCTTTGGTGTAGCCATTTCGACCTTCTTTACCCTATTCATTATTCCCACGATTTATCGCTGGTCGGCACGGTTTACCACGCCGCCAGATCAACGCGGTGAAGAATTAGATGCTTTAGGCGTTAAAATGAAGGATATTGAAGCCAAGCACTAATGCTATTTTGAAATCAATTGAGCGAAACCTCGTCACCCCGTTGAAAAACGGGGCCCAGAAGTTGAGTGCGAAGCCTGATTTAGATGCTGCTTCGTTGATGTTCCTAGATCCCGACTTTCGTCGGGAAGACGTACAATTTTATTGCAATAGTGATTTGAAATCTGAATATGAAAT
>JAYSXB010000229.1:0-8887 GCA_043717775.1 Arenimonas sp. | reverse complement strand
TATAAATATTGGTCAATGCAGCCCCGCCCCGTTTAGACTTCGCACATGAAATCATCGGCCTGGTTCGGGCATTTTTTATTTTTCCTCGCAACGATTGTTGGCCGACTGCCATTGTCTTGGCTGCGCTTGTTTGGCGGAATGATGGGCGCGGTGTTGTTTCGTTTTAATACTCGCGAAGTAAAAGTGACGCGCGTCAATTTTGAATACACGGATTTAAACCAAGCAAATGTTGCCGACCGTTTGGTGAAAGCGGTGATGCGCTCTTCAAGTCGCAACCTATTTGAAACATTGCGGGTCTGGACGCGAGCACGCAAAGATAATCTAGCCCTGATAAAAAATGTGCATGGCCTTGAACATTTGCATGCCGCGCAAGCACAGAAAAAAGGTTTGATTATTGCCGCGCCGCATTATGGTAATTGGGAATTATTGATCGAGTACATGGCCTCGCTTGGCACCTTCGCTTTGGTGTATCGAGTGCCGGAAAAAAACTGGGGTGATATTTTTTTGCGACGCGCACGCGGCGGCAAAAATGTCATCCTGGTACCGGCCGAAACCAATGCGATGCGCCCCTTATGGAAAACACTGCAGGCAGGCGGCATGGTCGGAATAACGCCAGACCAGCAGCCCAAATTCGGCGGTGGCGAATTCGCGCCGTTTTTTGGCAAGAAGGCATTAACGCTTAGCCTGATTCCCAAACTGGCCGAACGCAGTCAGGCGCCTGTGGTATTTGCCTACACCGAAGCAACGGCAGAAGGTTTTGATTTGTTTTTTGAAGCGGCCGACGAGCAGATACATAACAAAGATTTGCTGCTGGCAACAAAAGTCATGAATGCCCAGGTAGAGGCCATAGCAAAGCGTGACCTTCGGCAGTATCAATGGACTTACAAACGCTACACGCTTAGGCCGCCGGGTACCGGCGAAGACAATCCCTACTGGCCAACTTGTTATTAAAAATAATGAATACTGAAATCACCAAAGAAGTTCCGGCGTTGCGTCCGGCAGATGCATGGCAGCCGTTGGCGGCTTCGGCAAAAAATCTCTTCATTGGCGTAAGCTTTTTTTGGACTTTTTTAATCACGCTGGTGCCTGGCAGTGTTTTTGTGATGGCCGAAGATGAATCACCCTGGTGGTACTTGTTTGCAGCCTTGGCATTGGCAATGGTTGTGGCCTGCGCTTTCGCGTACGTGGCGTTCAATCGCTGGCGAAATACTTTCTGGAAACTCGATGACGAGGCCCTGTATGTGCGCCGTGGAAAAACCTGGTTCAAGCAAATTTGCGTGCCGCGTTCGCGCGTGCAGCATCTCGATTTTGAACGTGGTCCGCTCGAGCGCCGCTACGGTCTTGCCACTCTGGTAATTCATACTGCCGGCAGTCATGAGCGTGCAGTAAGACAAGCCGGACTGCTGCTGGCTGACGCTGAATATTTACGTGATGTGATGGTGCCGAAGGATCGCGGCGACCGTGAGTAATCTGGAAGAAGTTAGCTTGGAACCTGTTGCTGAAATACAGCGCCGTTTGCACCCCTTATCGTGGCTGTTTGTATTGTTGTTGCAACTCAAACAGTTTGCTCTTCCCCTGATCATTTTATTATTTACTGGGCGTGGCGACCGAAACGAACTATGGCCGTTGATCGGTGTTTCGGTATTGGCGGTGTATTCTATATTTCAATATTTCACTTACCACTATCGCGTATTGGGTAATGAATTGGTGGTGCGTAGTGGGGTGTTTCAAAAAACGGTCCGGCATATTCCGTTTAGTCGAATTCAAAATGTCTCAATCACGCAAAACGTCTTGCAGCGAATTTTTAATGTGGCAGAAGTGAAACTCGAAGCGGCCGGTGGCGTTAAGCCCGAAGCGCAAATGCGGGTATTGAGCCTTAAGGATGCTCAGGAGCTGGAAGAGCTGATTCGAAGCCATGTCAATGTTGTCAGCACGGCCATTACCAGCGAAACCGCAGCGCCCGAGGTAGAGGTATTGCATCAACTTTCGCTTAACGACGTAATAAAAGTTGGGCTTATCAATAACCGTGGAATGGTGGTTATTGCTGCGGCGGTCGGCGTTTCATTTCAAAGCGGTAGCGACTTGATGGGCAACTTCATCAAGACCGGGTTCAACTTTATGTTTGGCTGGTCAGACAGCCTGCACCTTGGTGCGACCGCAATGGCAATCAGCTTTGGGTTTGCGGTGATTGTATTTTTGGTATTGGTACGTATTTTTTCCGTGGTGCTGGCTTTATTGCAATATTACGATTTCAGTTTGTCGCAAATGGGACACCGCTTGACGGTGCAGCGCGGCCTATTGTCGCGTTTGCGTAGCAGCCTTCCACAGCGCCGCATTCAGGCCTACAGCTTGTTTGAAGGTTGGCTACACCGGCTATTCAAAAAACGGAGCTTGAAGGTCGATAGTGCCGCAGGCGCGGCCTTGAACGAAGAAGGAAAATCACCTCTGCGTGATTTAGTACCGCTGGCCACGCCAATGGAAATGGATAGCTTGATTGCCCGTTTTTTAGGCAGCGAGCAATGGCCAATTCAAACGTGGCAGAGCTTGCATCGGGATGCCTGGAAACGCGAGTTCCTAATACCGGCTTTGTTTATTTTGCTGCTAGGAATACCCACCACGGTTTTTTACTCGGCCTATGCAACATTGATTTTTCTGCTCATTCCGATTTTATTATTGCGGGCAAAAGTATGGTCGGCGCACGCAGGCTTTGCCCATACCGAACATTTGATCGCCGTACGCGAAGGCTGGCTTTCACGCGAATGGCGTTTTGCCGAAATCAGCAAATTACAAGGCTTGAGTTTACGCGAAGGTATTCTGGATCGCCGCTACGGCATGGCCAGTCTTTATCTGGATACCGCTGGTGCACAAGCGATAAAATCGGCATTCCGCATTCCGTATTTATCGCGTGAGCAAGCGAATAGTTTAATGGCGCAACTTTCGACGAAAATCAGCCAAGGTCCATTGCCGTTTTGATTTTATGACCGTAGGGGCGCCTGCTTGCTGCGCCCCTACGGCTTATTCCCGCCAGAACTGTGGCGTTAATAGAACCAGTACGGTGAAAATTTCCAGACGGCCGAGAATCATGGCAAAGCTACAAACCCAGATCGACAAATCATCTAATGCCTGAAAATTTGCGGCGACCAAACCAAGTCCCGGCCCCATATTATTGATACAGGCGGCAACGGCGGAAAATGCCGTGACAATATCAACGCCGGTGGCAGTTAGAATCAGGGTCATTACTAGATAACTGCAAATATAAAGCGTGCAAAAACCGGCGACGGAAATAACCACACTTTCCGAAACACGCTTGCCACCGAGCGTCACTAAAAACTGGCCTTTGGGATGCACCAATTGTTTGATTTCGCGCAGGCCTTGTCGTACCACCATCTGAACGCGCGCAACTTTAATACCACCCGCTGTGGAACCGGCACAGCCACCGACAAAGCCGATCAGGATCAATAATAAAGGCGCCAGACCCGGCCAGTCGGTGAACTTGCCGGAAGTGAAACCGGTGGTCGTAATATTTGAAATGACCTGAAAAAAGCCGTGATGTAGGGCGTCAAAAATATTAGTGTAGCGTCCGCCCAAATATAGACTAGCCGACACGATTGTGGACACGACCAAAGCAATAATAATGAAAGAACGTAACTCGGAATCGCTTTGATAATGGCCAACGGTGGCGCGTCGCCAGGCATACCAATGCATGCCGAAATTAATGCCGCCCAGCAACATGAAAATCATGGCGACACCATCGAGTAATGGCGTGTTCCAGAAACCAAAGCTGTTGTCATGGGTTGAAAAGCCACCGGTGGCGACGGTGGACATTGCATGACCGACAGCATCAAAAAAACTCATGCCGCCCAGCCAGTAACTCAGCGCACACAGAACATTCAAGCCCAGATACACCATCCAAAGTGCGCGTGCGGTTTCAGCAATGCGCGGCGTCAATTTATTATCTTTTTGCAGGCCATTGGTTTCGGCGCGAAAAAGTTGCATGCCACCAATTTTCAGCATCGGCAAAATGGCAATCGCCAAAATCACGATGCCCATTCCGCCATAAAAGTTGAGCGATTGGCGGAAGAAAAGCATGCTGCGCGGCAAGGCATCAAGGCCCGAAATAGTGGTTGCGCCGGTAGTGGTGAGCCCGGAAGCCGCTTCAAAAACTGCATCGGTATAAGACAAATGTGGCGCTGCCAAAGTGAAAGGCATAGCGGTAATCAGACTGGCGATAATCCAGATTGCGGTAGTGATCAAAAAGCCGTCGCGCAAACGCAGTTCATACTGGACATGCCGTACTGGCCACCAAAGCAATAAGCCGATAATGCCGGGTGTTGCCATACTTTCAAGAAATGCTGCGCTGGTGTTTTCGCCGAGAGCCAAGGCAATCAATAATGGCGGCAATGAGATCAGGGACGAGGCCGCAATAATGGCGCCCATAATGCGAAGCATGGCTTGCATGCGAAGACTCACAGGCTGGAGCCTCCGACCTGGAACAGCATATTGACCTTGGACAATTGGCGCTTGTCCATCACGAATAGAATCACATGATCGCCAGGCTCGATCACCAGATCATGATGGGCAATCAATAAAGTTTCGCCGCGAACGATACCGCCGATCGTGGTGTTTTCAGGCAATTCCAGCTCTTCGACCGAACGGCCGATAACTCGCGAATTCCGACGATCGCCGCGAACAATAACTTCAATCGCTTCGGCCGCACCGCGTCGCAGCGGATAAACATAGGCAGGAGCACCTTCGCGGATGTGCGAGAGCAATGCCCCCAGGGTGACTTGCTGCGGGCTGACCGCGATATCGATACTGCCGCCTTCAACCAGCTCGGCATAAGACGGGCGATTGATCAGCGCGACTACCCGCGGACAACCGAGGCGCTTTGCCAGCATGGCGGAAAGAATATTGGCCTCGTCGTCATTGGTGAGCGCGCAATAAATATCGGTCTGGTCGATATTTTCTTCGCGCAGTAAATCTTCATCGGCACAATCACCGACCAGCACGATTGAGTTCAATAAATCTTCGGCGATATTTCTTGCCCGGTCACGTGAACGCTCCAGCACCTTGACCGAATATTTTTTCTCGATCATGCGCGCAAGATTACGGCCTATATTGCCGCCGCCGGCAATAAAAATGCGTTTGGTCGGGCGCGCGTCGAGCTTGCGTAGTTCGCTCATTACCAGTGAAATATTTTTTTGATCGGCCAGGAAAAAAACTTCGTCGTCCGATTCAATGACCGTGTGTCCTTGTGGACGCACGGGTTTGCCATTACGGAAAATAGCCGCAACGCGGGCATCCACATTGCTTGGCAAATGCTGACGCAGTTCGCGAATTTCGTGACCCACCAAGGCGCCGCCCGATACTGCACGAACAGCCACCAATTGCGCACGACCACCAGCGAAATCGAGTACCTGCAGGGCGCCGGGATATTCGATTAGCCGCTTGATATGTTTGCAGACTAATTGCTCGGGGCTGATCGCGGTATTGACTACCGCATTCACGCCGCCCTCGGTCGCTAGTGACAAATATTCGGCTTCACGTAAACGCGCCACCCGGGTTTTGGTTTTGAATTGTTTCGCCGCGACCTGGCAAGCCACCAGATTCACTTCGTCGCTCGAAGTCACTGCCACCAATAATTCCGCTTCATCGGCGCCCGCTTGCGACAAGACGCTCGGCAATGAAGCGTGACCGGCTACGGTGCGAATATCGAGTTTTTCGGAGAGTTCGCGCAGGCGATGGATATCGGTATCGACTACAGTGATATCGTTGTTTTCAGAAGCGAGCGCGGCGGCTACCGAAGTACCGACTTGTCCCGCGCCAAGAATAAGAATTTTCATACGACTCCTGCGTTATCCCTGACAGAATAACTCTTAAGTAAATAATATGGGTATTGAAGCTTCAGCGGCACGCCGCCACCGCTTGTTCGCCGATGAGCCACCAACTTCTGCGGTTGGCATTTCCCAGCGAGATAGCATCGGCGTTTTTAAAATCGATACATTGCGTTTCTTTGCTTGATTGCAGCACAAGGCGTCTTTTCTCTGGCGATACTTTTAGCCACGCAACACCTTTTTGCAATTGTGTTGCCGGTGATTCTAAAAAGCCAAAGTCGGTGGTTGCACCTTGTGCTTGCAGCAGGTTCTGCTCTTTCCAATCGACCAAACCAATGCTAGCTTCGGCACCCGCCATTGCACGGGCGCGCAACATCACGTCTTTCGACGAATTCGCACCATCAAGCACGGGATAGGCGATAAAACTGTAGCCGCTCCAGACCAATACAAAGAAAACCAGACAGCTATGCAATGGTTTTTTATGTCGAAAAAATAAACTCGCAATCAAGCTGATGCTACCAACGGCAATCAGCATCCACCAAAGGGAATCAAGCTGGCTGGCTCCGCGTTCGATAATAAATTTTTTCTCGAAGCCGGGTTCACCCAGTAATGCTTGCAGACCCAGCGCGAGCATCACAACACTGATTAATGCAATTAGCGCAAACAAGACATAGCGAAAACTACTGCGTTCGGATATTGCCTGCATAAACGGTGCCGCTGCCAGCGCAAAGGTCGGCAATGCCGGCAATATATACATATCGCGTTTGCCACTACTTAAGCTGAAAAATATAACCACGAGCACGGCCCAGGCCAGCGGCAATAAAACTTTGGCGTCTTTTATTTGCAAGCTTTGGCACCAGGGTTTCCAAAGCCAGAAAAAGGCAAGCGAAAACGGCATCCAAAATAGCAACATGATTTCTGCAAAATACCAGAACGGTTGCCGATGCACCCAGGGGTTGGCGTAACGCTCGGCGGTTTGCCGGAATAAAATATCATTGAGATATGCTTGCTGTTCGGCAGATCCTCCATGGCCCACAGTCCACAGCAAAGGGGCCAGCCAAATCGCGATAGCCGCGAAAAAAAAGATCAGCCCACCCGACCAACGCAAAACATTGTTATCGGCTTGCGGTGCCAAACCATCGGCCTTGGCAAATCGCAATACGATATAGGGAATAAAAATGAGTAGCGGTAAAAAACCGACTCCCTTGGTGATGATGCCTAGACCGGAAAAAAAACAGCCTGCATAAAACCAGCGCCAATGCGGCCCGAGTAAAAGATGGCGAATAAATCCATAGAGGGCAATCGTGGTGAATAACACCAACACCGGATCAATCTGTGCGCGTTTGAATTGATAGACAAATTGAAAACTAAACAAGATGGCGACTGCTGCCCATATGCCTGCGCGCGGGCTCCACAGCCGACGTCCTAAATCGTAAGCCAAATAAAGCACCGTCATTCCTGACATTAACGAGGGCAGTAAAAAACTCCAGCGCCAGTTGCCAATGAGTTGATAGCAAGCGGCCAATATCCAGAAAAAAACTGGTGGCTTATCGGGATATAACTGGATGCCGCGATGTGGAAATAAATAATTGCCACTATCGACCATTTGTTTTGCGACCAGCACAAAACGGGGTTCGTCAGACGGCCACGGCTCGCGTAAGCCATAACCGGCTGCCAATATGAAGAACGCCAGCAACAAGAACCAGAATAATTGTTTCCGGTCGTCCGTACTCAATTCGGGCAATGCATTCATGGTCGAAGCTTAGCTACGTTTGTGTAAAAGCGCATAGAAAAAACCATCCATATTGTCTTCGCCCGGAAAGCGTTGTCTGCCAAGACCGCTGGCGTGACCAAATTTTTCATCGAGCGGCTGTACGATGGCGTCCTTGTGCTCGGACAGGAACGCGTTGATTTGAAATTCATTTTCCAGTTTCAATACCGAACAGGTGCAATACAACAAACGCCCGCCCGGTTTTAGCAATGGCCATAAAGAGTGAAGAATGCGCGATTGAATATCGGCCAGTTTTGAAATGTCATCGGCTTTGCGATGCCATTTAATATCGGGCTGGCGTCGAATGATGCCGGTGGCAGAACACGGCGCATCGAGCAAGATGGCATCGAATTGTTCGCCGTCCCACCAGCTTTCAGAATCTGATGCATCGGCCATTTTTACCTCGATATTGGGCGATGCCAAACCGAGCCGCTCAAGTGTTTCATTGATCGGTGCAAGTCGTGCGGCGGCAATATCGAGCGCGAGAATTCTTCCATCACCCACCAGTTCGGCAAGATGCGCGGTTTTGCCACCGGGCGCGGCACAGGCATCGAGCACATATTCGCCCGACTTTACCGAAAGCGCTTCGACTGCGAGTTGTGCAGCGCCATCCTGCACCAGGAATTTTCCGGTGCTCCAGCCAGGCAACACATTCAAGGCCTGGTGTTCGTGGACTCGAATGGATTTGTCCGGGCTTTCGGGCGCATCGCATTCAATGTTGGCAGCCTGAAAATCGCTCAGCAATTCTGCGCGCGAACCGCGTATTGAATTTACCCGTAACCACAGCGGTGCGGCTTCGTTATTTGCCCACAAAATATCGTTGAAATTATTCGGCCATTCGTGTTGCAGTTGCTTGATCAACCAATCGGGATGGCTACTTTGAATCGCCTGATTACTCGAGGTCGGCAAAGCTTCGCGCGTGGCGCGTCGCAAGATCGCATTCACCAGCTTGGCTTGCGATTCCTGCCCCACTTGCTTGGCAGCATCGACACTGGCGGAAACCACCGCATGCGGTGGCATTTTCATGCCGTGCAGTTGCGCCAGGCCAGTCAGCAGTAAACATTGGATTTGATAATCTTTTCGAGGCAAGGGTTTGCTCAGCCATTGCGATAAAACAAATTCGTAATAACGATGATGGCGCAGCGTGGTGAAACAAATTGCTTCGAGCAAGGCGCGATCACGTGGATCTTTTAGCTCGGTAATATTTTGTTGCAATACCGCTTTCAGCGAACGCTTGGCCGCCAATACTTGTGCAACAAGATTTGCCGCCATCACACGAACT
>JAYSXB010000228.1:0-8894 GCA_043717775.1 Arenimonas sp. | reverse complement strand
GTACCAGCACAAACGGCGAATAAAAATTACCCAAAATACCCATTCGCCCAGCACCGAGCTCGTTGAGTGCGCGAAAGTACAGGGTGTCGGCCAAGCCAATGCCGATCAAACCGCTAAGTATTGATAACAAAATCTGGCGGTTTTCAAATTGCGGAATCGCCATGCCATGCAATAAAGGAATGGCCGGGATAAGCATCCCAAACACGAGGCAGTTCTTCAAAAAATTAAGCTGCAAGGGCGGCAGACTCTCGCCCAGACGGCGATATAAAATAACGCCAACGGCCCAGGCGGCGGCGCTCAAAATTGAAAATACTTCGCCGATTCCGTTTGGCATTCGAGCGCCCTTGAATAAGGCTGCATTCTTGCATGCTGCAAGAACTTTCGCTTTGGGTCATGCTACACGCTCTATTTCTGCCCAGCTTCCGCAGGACATTCACGTGCAATCACCTCATCAAGCCGAACTTAAAAAGATTGAATTCATCGTGGAATTGGCGCGACGTTTGCATATCTACGGCACCTCGGCGCAACGATTGGAAGCGGCAGTCGAAAAAGTAGCAAAAAGATTGGCCATTGATGCCGAGGTCTGGTCGAACCCGACCGGAATGCTATTGAGTTTTCACGATACCGAGCGCGGCACGCCTTACCGCATGACCCAGGTGATTCGACTCGAGCCGGGCGACGTGAATTTGGGACGTTTGGCAAAAGCCGATGCTATCGCCGAGGAAGTGCTCGAAGGCACCCGCGACATTGTTACCGGCTTGGCAGATTTACGTGCGCTCGACAAACCACCGCGTCCGATTACGATTCCCTTGACGATTCTGTGTTTTGGTTTGGCATCGGCATCGGTGACCGGCTTGTTACCAAAAACCGGCTGGGCCGATTTATCGGCAGCGGCGCTTCTGGGTGTGATGATTGGTGCGATTACCATTTACACCGAAAAATCGCGACGCTGGGTCGATGCACACGAAGCGATCTCGGCATTTATTGTAACTTTACTGGCGAGTGCGATCGCCACTTTTATTGCGCCCTTGTCATTGCAGGGCGTGGTAATTGCTGCCTTGATTGTCTTGATGCCGGGGCTCACGCTGACCACGGCGATTACCGAATTATCGGCCAAGCAATTGGTGTCGGGCACTGCACGTTTTGCGGGCGCATTAACAATTTTGCTTAAACTGGTATTCGGTACCGTCGCCGCCACGCAAATTGTTGAGGTTCTCGGCTGGGTTCCATTATCCAATGCCAATATGCCAACTTTGCCGGAATGGATGCCGTGGCTTACTTTGCTCGCCGGTTCATTCGCATTCTCGGTATTGTTTAAAACCGCGCGCCGCGATGTTTTATTGGTGATGGCCTCGGTATGGCTGGGTTACTTCATGACCAAACTGGGCGCGATGTTGCCCGGTGCCGCCGAAAGCCAATACCCAGTCGGTGTTTTTGTTGCGAGTTTCGTGGTGACAGCCGTCGCGAATGCGTATGGTCGTATTTTCAATCGGCCCGGCGCATTGATACGCGTGCCCGGCATTATTTTGTTGGTGCCCGGTAGTGTGGGCTTCCGTAGTTTCAGTTTTGTATTTGAACGCGATCTTTTGCTCGGGCTCGATCTGGCATTCGCCGTGGTCGCCGCCTTGATTGCCCTGTTAGCCGGAATTTTGTTCGGCAATTTGCTGGTGTCGGCACGCCGTAGTTTGTGATGTTGTATTCAATGTAGGAGCGTCCTTTAGGCGCGAATGGTCTGGCGGGATTTTTCGCGCCCAAAGGACGCTCCAACGAGCGATGATAAGGATTTCCCTACAAGAAATTCAGATATTTGATGATGTTTGTTTTTGACAGCTTGAATAAGCTGGTTGTATGCAAACTATCGAAAATGATTTTCCGGGCACAAAGGCTTTGAGAAAAGCACGTTACTCAAAAAGCGGTCTGATTTATTCCATTACCAGCGTTTGCATGTTTCGCGAGAAGTTATTTTCCAGTCATCAAAATGCAAGGCTCGCCGCGCAATGTTTAAATAGTAAAAAACTATGGCCCGATGCCAAATGCCTAGCTTGGGTTGTGATGCCTGATCACATGCATGTGTTAATTGAACTGGGAGAAATAGAGCCATTGTCGCTAGTGGTGCAGCGAATCAAGTCCTTGATAGCGGCGGGCATCAATCAGGAGCGAAACAAAAGGCAGCCAGTATGGCAACGAGGATATTTCGACCACGCAATCAGAACTAATGAAGATGTCCATTCAGCGGCGCGTTACATCATCAATAATCCAATTCGTGCAGGGCTTGCGATGAATATTGGCGATTATGCGTGTTGGTCACTGACGGATGAATGGTTTGATGGCGAAAATTTCTCGCTATGGTAGAAGCTTCCCTTAGGCGCGAAAGATCTGACGCGATTTATTGTTTTGGTAGGAGCGTCCTTTAGGCGCGATAGCTCTGGCGGGATTTATGGTTTGGTAGTAGTGTCCTTTAGGCGCGATAGACTTGGCGAGACTTTTCGCGCCTAAAGGACGCTCCTACGACGGCATCACCCCAGCTTTTGCATCAACTCGGCTTTGTCCAGATTCACCGATTCGCTATCGCGGCGGCCGCGATATTCGAAACTACCGGCTTCAAGGCCGCGCGCTGAAACCACCACACGATGTGGAATGCCGATCAATTCAATATCGGCAAACATGGCGCCGGGGCGTAGGCCGCGGTCATCGAGGCAAGTGTCGATACCCGCTGCGTTGAGTTCGTCGTATAAAGCTTTTGCAGCATCATTCACTGCGGCATCATTTTTTGGATTGATCACGCAGACCGCGACTTTCCAAGGTGCCATGGATACTGGCCAGATAATGCCGTTGTCATCGTAATTCTGCTCGATTGCCGCCGCAACAATGCGCGACACGCCAACGCCGTAGCAACCCATAAACATAGTCTGGGCTTTGCCGTGATCATCCAGCACGGTGGCGTTCATGGCTTCGGCATATTTTTGTCCGAGTTGGAATACGTGGCCGACTTCGATGCCGCGAACAATACTGATATTACCTTGGCCGTCAGGGGATAAATCACCGTCAACAATATTGCGGATATCGGCAACGAGATCAGCTTCAGGCAAATCACGACCCCAGTTCACGCCTGCAAGATGGAAACCTTTTTCATTCGCGCCCACGACAAAATCGTGCATGGCAGCAACCGAAAGATCGGCAATCACGAAGATTTTTTTCTTCGCATTCACCGGGCCAAGGAAGCCGGGTTCACTGCCAAGGTGGTCGCTAATTTCCGCTTCGGTAGCCAAACGATAATCTACCAAGCCTGCCAGTTTTGCCAGTTTGACTTCGTTGATCATATGGTCGCCGCGCACCAGCGCGAGTACAAAGCCTTGTTCGCCCATGAGCGCGATCGATTTTGCCGTGCGGCCGAGCGCGATGCCCATCAAAGCAGACACTTCTTCGCAAGTTTTTTGATATGGCGTATCGATTTTTCGCAGTGCTTCCGAAGCTGCAGCAGACGATATCGCAGGCGCAACGCATTCCGCCTTTTCAATATTCGCGGCAAAATCGGAGCCATCGGAAAACGCAATCGCATCTTCACCGGAATCGGCAAGTACATGGAATTCATGCGAAGCGCTGCCGCCAATCGCGCCGGTATCGGCATTTACAGCACGGAATTTCAAACCCAGACGGGTAAAAATCCGCGTGTAAGCGTCATACATATTCTGGTATTCAGTCGCCATGCTTTCGGCGGTGAGATGGAAGGAATAGGCGTCCTTCATCAAAAATTCGCGTGCACGCATCACGCCGAAACGCGGACGAATTTCATCGCGAAATTTTGTTTGAATTTGATAAAAATTAACCGGCAATTGTTTGTACGAGCGCAATTCATTGCGGGCAAAATCGGTAATGACTTCCTCGTGGGTCGGGCCGTAAGCATATTCGGCTTCCTTGCGATCCTTGATTTTCAGCAGCTGGCCGCCAAATTTTGCCCAGCGTCCAGTTTCTTCCCACAATTCTTTTGGTTGAATCGAGGGCATCAATACTTCAATGGCTCCGGCACGGTTCATTTCTTCGCGGACAATGGTTTCAACTTTTCTAAGCACTTTCAAACCGAGCGGGGTCCAAGTGTAAATGCCGGCCGCATGGCGACGAATCATGCCGGTGCGCAGCATTAATTGGTGGCTAATAATTTCGGCGTCGCTAGGGGTGTCTTTGCTGGTGCTGAGATGGAATTTTGAAAGTTGCATGGGGCGCGAGAGGTTTCTGTAAGAGTCCCGCTATTGTAATGGCGTGAGGCCGCTTATTGGGGTGGTTCGGTGGCGGGCGCGGCACTTTCCATGATGTTTTGATCATCGCGGATGCTTATCACCGTGTATTTGCGGGATTTTGGTGGCATTTGTGTAATTTGCGTTACGCCGTTTGCATCTTTCCAGCGATAAAGCTTGAGCGCTGCGCCGGTATTTTTGGCGATTTGTTCGCGTTGATATTTTTGTTCTGGGCTTTGATAACCCGGGTGGCCTGCAAGCCACCAGGCGCTGCCAATGGCTGCTATGGCTAGCAGCCAGGCGAGACCTCGATGCATTATTGCGCGCAGTTAATGGTAACGGCGGCCTTCATGACTTCTGTTTGCGAAGCACGTTGTTCAGCCGTTATTTCCTCGGGTTTGCCATCACCATTCAAGTCCATCGTAATTTTGGTGTTCTTGGAATCCGAAATAGTGGCGACATTTTTCTTGGCGCCATCACAAGCTGCCGTTTTCGCCGCCGTTTTATCGGCTTTGTCCTTGGCTGCTTGTTGTTCTGGCGTTAGCGCCTTGGCAGTCTTGTTCTTGACTATTTTATGTTGGACCGTTTGCTTAGGCGGCTGCGTATCGGAGTAGTGAATATTGCCGTCCTTGTCGCGCCATTTATAAACTTCAGCATTGCATAGCAGCGGGAAGCTAATCATCAAAAGTAAGACTAAAACGCGCATAAGTGACCTCTCATTAAGCAAATTCGTAGCTAAACCAATGTATTCCTTTAACTTTGGGCTGGCAATAGCGCCCCGAGCCGTTAAACTGTGGGCATGGACAATCCAATTACCCCGAAAAACAAGCACATCTATTTATTGCCGAATATTTTAACAACCTGCGGCATGTTTGCAGGCTTTTATGCAATTTTGGCGGCGGCTAATGGGCAGTTTGAACACGCCTGCGTGGCGGTTTTCATCGCTGCTTTATTTGACGGCGTTGATGGCCGGGTTGCCCGCTTAACCGGAACCTCGAGTGAATTTGGCGTTCAGTATGACTCGCTCGCCGATTTGGTCAGCTTCGGCGTGGCACCTGCGCTGGTGATGTATCACTGGGCATTGGTGAACATGAAGCACGATGGCGTCATGTTGGGCAAAATTGGCTGGGCTGCCGCCTTCCTTTATATGGCGTGTGCCGCACTGCGATTGGCGCGTTTCAACACACAGGTTGGCGTGGTGGATAAACGCTGGTTTATCGGACTCAATAGCCCATCGTCGGCCGGCATGATGATGGCCTTTGTCTGGTCGATGAACGAGTTTGGCTTGAGCGGCGAAGCCCTGCGCTATTTCGCGCTCGCCGTCACGGTGGCCTGCGGTTTGTTGATGGTGAGTCGATTCAAATACACCAGTTTTAAAGGTGGCCCGAAAACTGAAGCGAAAAATGATCGGGTTCCGTTTTGGGTTTTGCTGCTCGTTGTTGGAATATTGGTGGCCTTGTTTATCGACCCGCCGCGCGTGCTGTTATTGATCGCTGGAAGTTATGCAGTCTCTGGGCCAATGATGTGGCTGTATTCCAAAATCACCCGTAAAGCGGTGGAATAATTATGTGGTCGGCGCAACAGCAATCCATGTTGAATGCGATGGGTTACACCTTATATGTAAGGCCCAGTGCGTTGACTCGAGTTGTAAGCGACGAAGTTTCTGTAACGCCGGGATTGTTACCAAGCTCCGAATTATCAGCTTCCCACTCTGCATTATTTAAAGCCGTGATGAAGGCTGTGCAGGGGAGAGATATTTCACAGCTCGGTATTGATATCGATGCCATGCGAAATAGCCCGCAAGCAAAACGGGCCTTATGGCCAAGCTTGCGTCGGGTGATTAAATCCTGATATGAACGCGCAAGTTTCTAACGCTTCGCAAATGCGGCCCATGCAGCAGGCCGATATTGAAGCGGTTGATGCCATTGAACAACGCGCTTATGAATTCCCCTGGACCGCCGGTATTTTTCGCGATTGTTTGAAGTCGGGGCATCAGGCCTGGGTCCTGGATTGCCGTTCCGGCATTATCGGCTACGGTGTGTTGAGTTGTGCCGCGGGCGAAGCGCATTTATTGAATATTTGTATCGCACCCGAACATCAGGGCCATGGTCACGGCCGACGTTTATTAAAACGCATTATTGATCTGGCTCGCTGGCATATGGTGGATCGGGTGTATCTTGAAGTGCGGCCCTCGAACCCGAATGCCATTGCCCTGTACGAAGACGAAGGCTTTAACGAAATTGGCCGCAGACCCAATTATTATCCATCAAAGAAAGGTCGCGAAGACGCCATCGTGATGGCGATGGAAATTTTGCCGCCGGTTTAAAGCGTAGGGTGGGCACCGCCCAGCTTCTTATGTGTCAAGGTGATGAAAATGGTGGGCAATGCCCACCCTACAACTAATTTGTCATGTTGTTTTTCATTTATACGACAAGGCCTTTTTCTCTATCAAATTCCATGAAAGTACTGCACATGCCACTGTAATGATTGAAGCGTAGACAATCATTTCAAAAATGCTGATATCAGGCATTAGAAACACGAGGCTCTGCTGCACAGGAAACGCATAGATATAGATGCCGTATGAATAATCACCCATTAGATTAAACTTTCTAAATACTCCGCCAGGAACATAAGCAAAATATATCGTAAGATAAATCATAAGCGGGACATAAAAATAGTAAAATTTATCAGTGAATATGAAGGCTGCCAGTAATATAAAGCCAATCAAAGAGGCTTTAACGTGATCAAGCGTGATGGTTTCGGCCAGTAAAAACAGGCTAGATCCGGCAAAAAAATAAAAATATAAACGGAACGCAATTCCGGGAGGCAAGAGATTGAGATTGCCAAGATAAAAGCAAATGAGCAGCACTGCGGTCAAGGTAACAGCAAGTATTACCATCGCTTTTTTTGGGTTCTTAAAAAGTTTGCTACAAAAGAGCCACAGCAAGGCGACTGCAATGTAACTAGTCAATTCTGCCGACAGGGTCCACAAAGGACCATTGACTATTGCCGGGAATGGATTGTTCTCGAATACCCCAATTAAAATATGATATTGGGCAAATGGAAGAATTGTGATGTTGCGGTATAAGTAACGCCACGTGCCCGAGTCCGAAAAATAGTCCAGTAAGCTTGCAGTTGTCAAAAGTGGGCCAAGCACCAGTACCGTCAGCAAGATCACAACGCATAGTGCCGGATATATTCTCAACGCCCGTGCTTTAAAGTACGCAATAAGATTATTTCTACGCAACAGGCTGCCCGTAATCAGGAATCCACTTGTGACAAAAAATATATCTACAGCAATACTACCCAGGCTGTAGTTGAGCGTTTTTACTAGTGGCTCATTTGAACCATCACCGGTCACCAAAACGAAACAGTGACTAAAAAGTACCGCATAGGCAGCTAGGAAGCGAATCAGGTTAAAGTTATTTTCATGCGAGTAGGCAACATCGGAAAGTTTCATGAGTACCGTTAGATTTTACGGCGCTGGTCTTTTAAGGCATTTAATTGCGAATTCCAATCGACAAGTCGGGTGCGTTCCTGCTCAACCACGGCAGCAGGTGCGTTGCTTACAAAGGTTTCGCTGGATAACTTGCCATTGCATTTCGTGATCTCGATTTCGATTCGCTTGATCTCTTTATCAAGACGGGTTTTTTCTGCGTCAAGATCAATCAAGCCGGCAACCGGAATGAATAATTTCAATTCGCCGACAACGGCAGACGAACTTGGCGGCGCTTCGCCGCTTATCCATTCGATGCTTTCGCATTTGGCGAGAAACTTTAAGGCCGATTCAAAGCCTGTCATTCGGTCTTTGTCTTCAGCGTTACCACCCTGCAATAAAAGCGGCACTTGTTTTGAAGGTGGTATATTCATTTGGCTGCGGATGGAGCGCAGCTGGGTGGCAACGGCTTTCAGCCATTCGATATCGGTTTCTGATTGGGCAAAATCCCCGGTGACATCGGTTACTTTGGGATAGGGCTGCGTGCTTATCGAATCGCCAACAATGCCCAGTGGCGTTTTAATGTTGTGCCAGATTTCTTCGGTGACGAAAGGGATGAGCGGGTGCAATAGACGCAATAAAGTTTCCAACACATATAATAAGGTGTGGCGTGTTGAATCGGTGGCGGCCTTGTCCTCGCCTTGCAAGGCGGGCTTGGCGAACTCCAGGAACCAGTCGCAATAATCGTTCCAGGCAAATTCGTAAAGTGCTTGCGATGCCAGATCAAAACGATAATCGGCAAAATGGCTGTGCACTTGTTCGATGCAATGATTGAGTCGCGATAAAATCCAGCGTTCGGCGTCGGTTTTCGGTTCCGTAGGAGCGAGCTCTGCTCGCGAATAGGCTGCGTCGAGGGTTTGGTCGCGAGCAGAGCTCGCTCCTGCGTCCAGATTCATCAACACAAAACGCGCGGCATTCCATAGCTTGTTACAGAAATTCTTGTAACCGCCACAGCGTTCCATATCGAACTTGATGTCGCGGCCATGGGTAGCGAGCGAGGCGAAGGTAAAGCGCAGAGCATCGGCGCCAAAGGCGGCAATGCCTTCGGGGAATTCCTTGATGGTGGCTTTTTCAATCTTGGGCGCATCGGTCGGCTTCATCAAACCGGTCGTGCGTTTCTTGATCAAGGCTTCCAGCGTAATGCCGTCGATAATATCAATCGGGTC
>JAYSXB010000227.1:0-3474 GCA_043717775.1 Arenimonas sp. | reverse complement strand
GATGACGGCTTTGTAATTAATCAGTGTTTGTCTAAATAATTGATTCAGGGTAAATATTTTTCCAAATTTGATGTTTTGCGTTGTCGCATAAACCCTGTATTTCAATATTCATGGATACCTCGCTTGCCAATCCAATGACGTAATCCTGGCATTGCCAGCTCTGGATGTATGCTTGCTCGCCTTCGGACAGCAATACCGGCGATTGAAGACGCGATATTTCAAACTTTAAACCAGTGCCATATTGTTTGGCTGCACTTTCTTTCAGCGTCCAATACATATAGAAGTTCTGTTTCAGTTCTTCGGCGATACAGGATTTTAGATGATTAACTTCGGAAGCGGAAAAAACATGGCTAGCGATGGCAATGAAATCACGTGGCTTGCTGAAAGTTTCAATATCAATACCAATCGGTGCACTAGAAATTGCAGCGGAAATGTAATCGCCAGAATGGCTAATCGATACAAAAACTTCATGCCGTAAATTGGCATTGCATTTCAAACGACGAAGATTTTCTGCGTCTTGATAATAAGTCCAGTCATGCGGAAGATTGTGGAAAACTCGACTGGCCATCTTACGAATCAGATAATGCCCTGCCAAAAATTGCAGTTTTCTGTTCGATGAAGTGATTGACTCATAGCGAGCAAGCTCGCCATCACTTAGCCAATGCAGATTGCCGGAATCAAATTCCGAGTTCAGTTCGCTGCTGGTAGCGACTTGAACAATAGCAAACTGATTCAAGGTCTTATTATTTATTGGCCAAAGTGGCATAGCGGCCTTTTAATGCAACGCCCGACATCATAGTCCCGACATGGCATTCGTATTGACTGGCATTTTTATATTCGACTTTCTTGTAGTAACTAACGATGCCAGTCACCGCATTGGCACCACGCGCTTTCGCACTTTCTTGAAGCGTTATCAAGGCCGATAGCATCACCCATTTACAGGCTTCTTCTTTGCTTTTGCCGAAAGCATTAGATTTTTTATTGGTAATGTCTTCTTCCATTGCTTTCAATACTTTTGGCGTGCTTTGCCCGGCAAAATAAAATTTAACCGACCCATCTAATTTACCGCTTGAAAAACTGGAATCCAGAATATCTTTGACATCGAGATGCAATACCTTATCACCGGCCATAACGGAAAAACTGGAGGCGGCAAGTAATACAAACAAGCTTTTAGTGACAATACGTTTCATGACAATCCCGATCATTATATTTCCTTTAAATGAATTTAATTACACGTAACGCTTAAATATCAGCGAAGTATTAATCCCACCGAAAGCAAAATTGTTACTCATTATATATTCCGCTTCTAAATCACGGCCGCTACCCATGATGTAGTCCAGGGAGCCGCATCGTGGATCGACTTCGTCAAGATTTACCGTCGGTGCAAACCAGTTTGTTCGCATCATTTCAACGCTCGCCCAGGCTTCAAATGCACCACAGGCGCCGAGTGTGTGGCCGGTGTAGCTTTTCAAGGAACTAATCGGCATGCGTTCACCAAACACCCTATGCGTTGCTGTGGTTTCGGCGATATCACCATGATCAGTCGCGGTGCCGTGTGCATTGACATAGGCAATGGCGTCAGCCGGTAGATTGGCATCAAGCAAAGATAAACGCATGGCCTGTGCCATGGTGTCGGCATTAGGTTGTGTTACGTGGCGGCCATCGCTATTGGTACCAAAACCAAGTACTTCGGCATAAATTTTTGCACCGCGGGCCAAGGCGTGCTCAAGATCTTCGAGCACCAATGTGCTGGCACCCTCGCCCACTACCAGACCATCGCGTTTGCTGTCGAAGGGGCGCGGTGTAAGTTGGGGATTATCGTTATTGGTGCTGGTGGCAAATAAGGTGTCGAACACGGTTGCACCGGTAACATCAAGTTCTTCGGCACCACCAGCCAGCATGATGGTTTGGCGTCCGGCCTTGATGGTTTCGTAGGCATAACCAAGGCCTTGGCTGCCCGATGTGCAGGCACTCGAGGTAGTGATAATGCGTCCGGTGATGCCAAAGAAAACGCCGATATTAACGGGCGCGGTGTGACTCATCATTTTGATATAGGTGGTGGCATTTATGTATTGGGTATTTTTTTCGGCCAATGTTCTTCCGAAATCCCCCATCGATTCTGGTGTGCCGGCCGATGAACCATATGAAATGCCAACGCAACCAGATTTCAAAATAGGATCATGCAACAGGCCCGCATCTTCAAGCGCCAATTCGGTTGCCCGCGTTGCCATTAAAGCGACGCGGCCCATGCTGCGTGTTGATTTACGATTGTAATGTTCAGGCAATTCAAAAGGTGCCGCAGGAACCCCTAAACGTGTATTCAGGCCTTTGTATTCACCCCATTCGGGAAATTGACGCACGGCATTGCGTTTTTCCCGTAATCGCGCGTGTACGGTTTCCCAATCGTGTCCCAAAGGACTTAAATTTCCTGCTCCAGTAATCACTACGCGGCGCATTAAATTAATCCTCCATTGATGGATATGACTTGGCGCGTAATGTAGGACGCTTGTTCGGAAATCAGGAACGCCACTAAAGCGGCGACTTCATCGGCACTACCCATGCGTCGCAAGGGAATCATTTTGATGGCTTCATCGGCAACTTCCTGGCTCACCATGTCGGTATCGATTAACCCTGGTGCCACGCAGTTCACGGTAATGTCACGCTTGGCCAGTTCAAGCGCCAATGATTTTGATGCTGCAATAATGCCGGCTTTCGCCGCGCTGTAATTGGTTTGACCACGATTACCGGCAATGCCCGATACCGATGCGAGGGTCACTATGCGTCCAGGTTTTTTTCTGCGGACCATCGGCATAACCAGTGGCTGCAATACATTGTAGAAACCATCAAGATTGGTATGGATAACACTGTCCCATTCTTCGCCGGTCATGGCCGGGAATGCATTGTCTTTTGCAATGCCGGCATTGCAGACCACACCATAATAAGCGCCATGGGTTTCGACGTCTTGCAATAAACATCGTGAAGATTCGGCACGATCGGCAATATCAAAACTTAAGGTACGGGCTTGCACTCCGAGGCTGCGAATTTCTACACACACTTGTTCGGCTTCTTCAATGCGGCTACGACAATGCACGACGATGTTGTAACCATCTCTCGCCAATCGCAATGCAATGGCACGGCCAATACCGCGGCTTGCACCGGTCACTAATACGGTAAAATCTTTCATGCGGGATTACTCGTAAAAAATTCTGAGGCATTCGGTGGTTCGTAAACCGACAAACTGGCAGTAGCAATTTCAGTGTCACCGTCCAGTATTTTGCAACTAAACATACCCAAGCCATTGTCTGCGAATAATTCGCAGTGTGCATGAATAATCAAACGCTGACCGATAGTGAAATATTCTTGCTTGCATTCGTACTTTCGCGTGCCCAGTAAAAACCCTATTTTGATCGGTTCGTTTTTGGCTAATGCTCGACAACCGGCCCAGCTCGCAATGGCTTGCGCCATATATTCAAT
>JAYSXB010000226.1:0-8911 GCA_043717775.1 Arenimonas sp. | reverse complement strand
CATTTGCAGGAAGGTATTCGCGAAGCCGCCCGTCAAATCAAGGTGCCGACCTTGCTGATTAGCGGCGGCAAAAGCGATATCGTATCGGAACACACCATCGCCGATTTTTTACAACTCGTTCCACATGCACTGCATCATCATCTGCCGCACGCTACCCACATGGTGGCCGGTGATGATAACGACGCTTTCAATGACACATTACTCAATTTCAAGCGCACACTATCCCAACAGCCTTACGCGGTAACTGGAGTTTCTGTATGAGCATCGCCCTTCCCATCCTGGTTCTACTTCTTATTACCGGCATTGCGGCCTACCACCGCTTTTCACTGGCGGTTTTCGCAGCCATTGCGGCCACAGCATTGGTTGCCGTCGGTATTTTTGGCGGCAATTTCATCGCCACCGTCGTTTGCGGCGTGTTACTCGCGGTGGTGGTGTTGCCATTATTGATAACGCCGTTTCGCCAACAGTTTATTACCAAACCATTACTCGGTTTCTACACAAAAATTCTGCCGCCACTTTCCGACACTGAAAAAGTGGCGCTGGAAGCCGGCACGGTAGGTTTTGAAGGCGAATTATTTTCCGGCAATCCAAAATGGGAAATTTTGCTTAATCAGCCAAAACCAGTTTTGACCGCCGAAGAACAGGCCTTTATCGATGGCCCGGTCGAACAGGTTTGCATGATGTGCAGTGACTGGGAAACTACGCATGTTCGCGCCGATTTATCGCCGGAAATTTGGGAATTCCTGAAGAAAAATAAATTCTTCGGCATGATTATTCCAAAACAATTCGGCGGGCTTGGTTTTTCTGCCTTCGCGCACTCGCGCGTCATCATGAAGTTAGCGTCGGTATCGGCGACGCTCAGCTCTACCGTTGGTGTTCCCAATTCGCTCGGGCCTGGTGAGTTGCTGGTGCATTACGGCACCCAGGAACAAAAAGATTTTTACCTGCCGCGTTTGGCCGATGGCCGCGAAATTCCCTGCTTTGGTTTGACTGGCCCCACCGCCGGTTCTGACGCCACTTCCATTCCCGATTACGGCATTGTCTGTGAAGGCGAATGGAATGGCGCCAAAGTACTCGGCGTCAGAATGAATTTCGAAAAGCGTTACATCACGCTGGCCCCGGTGGCCTCGATTATTGGTTTGGCTTTCCGTCTGTATGACCCGAACGGCTTGTTGAGTGATGAAAAAGATCGCGGCATTACGCTCGCGTTAATTCCACGCAACACTCCCGGAATGGATATTGGTCGTCGCCATTTCCCGCTGAACTGCGTGTTCCAGAACGGTCCTATTTACGGCAAAGACGTATTCCTGCCCTTGTCACAATTAATCGGTGGCGAAGACTTCATCGGCCACGGCTGGCGCATGTTGGTGGAATGTTTATCGGTGGGTCGCGCGATTACTCTGCCATCGACATCTACCGGTGCATCCAAACTCGGCGCAGTGGTCACCGGCGCTTATGCCCGCATTCGCAAACAATTTGGTTTATCCATTGGTCGCTTTGAAGGCGTTGAAGAAGCACTTGCCCGCATCGCCGGTAACGCCTATGCCTGCAGCGCGCTTTCGCAAGCGACCGCAGCAGCAGTGGATCGTGGCGAAAAACCAGCGGTGCCATCTGCTATCGCGAAATATCACTGCACAGAAATGGCGCGCCAATTGGCGGGCGATGCAATGGATGTCAATGCCGGTAAAGGCGTGATTCTTGGTCCGAAAAATTATCTCGGTCGTGGCTGGCAAGCCGCGCCGATTTCGATCACGGTCGAAGGCGCCAACATCATGACACGCAGTTTGATGATCTTCGGCCAAGGCGCTATACGTTGCCACCCTTGGGTATTGAAAGAAATGCAGGCCGCGCAAAATCCGGATGAAAGCAAGCGCGTTCCCGAGTTCGATAAAAACCTGTTCGGTCATATCGGTTTTGCTATTTCCAATGCCGTGCGTAGCTTCTGGTTTGGTTTAACCGCTTCGAAAATCGGTTCCGCCCCGGGCGACGCTTACACCAAGCGTTACTATCGCAAGCTCAATCGTTATTCCGCCAACCTGGCATTGCTGGCCGATACTTCGATGTTGTTGCTCGGCGGCAAACTCAAGTTCAAGGAAAAATTATCCGGTCGTTTAGGCGACGTGCTCAGCCATTTATATATCGCCAGCGCCATGCTCAAGCGTTATGAAGATGAAGGCCGCCCTGCCACCGAACAACCGTTGCTTGCCTATGCCTTCCATGACTCCGCATTCAAAATTGAACGCGCGTTATCGGGCGCATTACGCAACTTCCCCATTCGCCCTGCTGCATGGTTGATGTGGCTGTTAGTTTTCCCTTGGGGTCGTCGTGCACAAGAACCGTCTGATCGCTTAGGCCGTCGTGCAGCTGCCTTGTTGATGTCACCTTGCGATGCCCGTGATCGTTTGGCCGATGGCGTCTTCCTGACTCCTTGTGAAAATAATCCGGCTGGTCGTATCAATGCATCGCTCGCAAAAGTAATTCTTGCCGAACCAGTAGAACGTAAATTTTTGAAGGCCTTGAAGAACAGCGATATCGAAGCGCTCGAATTCAAAGATCAACTTGACGAAGGTGTGCGCGAAGGCTGGATTACGGCGGAAGAAAAAACCCAGCTGGAAGAATTACGTGAGCTCACCTGGGACGCCATCTCGGTCGATGATTTTGATCCGTCCGAATTGGTATCGGCCGGTATGCGAGATCTGGACAAGCCACAGGAAAATTATCGCGCGGCGTAAATGCCCTGTTTACGAAATCGATCGGCACGCGTCATCCCGGCGAAAGCCGGGATCCAGAAGCCAGCCACGCAGCGAGCTAGTGCTGCTAAAGTGAACTTCATGGGTAAATCTCTGAGTAGATCGACATCTCAACATGAAGTTGTTTCTGGGTCCCGGCTTTCGCCGGGATGACGGGCTAAATATTTTCAGGTAATGGCAATGAACGACAAAACCTACACCACTTCATTACTTCGCCTATATCAAAAAATTACGAAATATCCTTTGGGTCATTGGATGTTTTCAAAAGCCGTGTGCTTTAAGGCACCTTACTTCGGCAGCATTTCACCTAAAATTATTTTGCTCGAAAGCGGTCGTTGCGAAGCTCTCATTAAAGATCGTCGTTCAGTGCACAACCATATCGGCACCGTACATGCGATCGCGCTATGCAATCTTGCCGAACTCTGTGCCGGTGTAATGATCGATGCCAGTTTGCCCAAAGGCATGCGCTGGATTCCAAAAGGCATGACGGTGTCGTATCTGAAAAAAGCCAGCGGCATTATGCACGGCATTGCGACGCCGATGATTGCAATGGAAACGCGTGATAGTGCATACGATTTGCCAATCAATGTCGATGTGCTCGACGCATCAGGCACGAAAGTATTCCATGCCGAAATTCGCATGTGGTTGAGCCCGAAGCCTTTGTAAACGCAGATGCTTGTCGGAGTGGCTTCGTGGGAGCGGCTTTTGCGGGAGCGGCTTCAGCCGCGATTGATGCTCATTTTGCGATTTTTCTCACACCACTCTCGCTGCATGCGTATAAACATTCATCTGCTCACCACGCGCAAAACAAATCAGGGTAATGCCGCAACTTTCGGCAAGCTGTATTGCCATCGAGGTGGGCGCAGAAATAGCCACTACGATGCCGATATTTGCCGTCGCGGCTTTATGCACTAATTCGTAAGAAGCACGCGAACTCAACACCAGAAAACCATCCCCTGAATCTTGTTTGGCGAGCGCACCGATTAATTTATCAAGAGCGTTATGACGTCCGACATCTTCGCGGACCAGAATGCCATCGGCATGGACAAATGCGGCGGCGTGCACACCACCGCTTTTTTGATTCAGCGGTTGTCGTTCGCTCAAGGCCTGCACGCCTTTCGTAATGGCTGCAATGCTAATTCGGGGCGCGCTATTCACACGCGGCGCCGAGCGCATTGCCGCTTGCAATGATTCGATACCACAGAGTCCACAACCACTTGCTCCGGCTATGTTACGGCGGCGCTCAGCCAATAAATCGAAACGTGCCTGCGGGATTGCCGTCTCGATACTGAGACCCAAATCATTTTGAACCGCTTCGATAAAAGAAAATTGTTCGATATTTTCAATAATGCCTTCACTTAGTGAAAAACCAAGTGCAAAATCTTCAAGATCGCTTGGTGTTGCCATCATGACGGCATACGAGACGCCGTTATAAAGCATGGCAATCGGCAACTCTTCAATTACCTGATCATCGAATTCACTGCGTTGGCCATGATCAATGCGAATGGCTTTGCGCTTGCTTAATGCCTGTTGCATGGACATTGATTTGTTCACGAAGCAATGGTGCCTGCTGCACTCAAGGATAACCTGACCGGAATCGATTTCGAGGTCGGTGTACCGGCGCGCTCGGCAACACTATCGAGTGGCACGAGGGGATTGGTTTCCGGAAAATAACTGGCGAGGCATCCTTCTGGAATATTGTATTCGACCAGAATAAAACCCTGCACGCTGCGCTCGCCGTCATGCCAGACCGAGGTGATATCGACCAGCATTCCGGCTTCCCAGCCAAGTTTTTGCAAATCATTCGCACAGATAAAACAAACACGCCGATAACCATGCACACCGCGGTAACGATCATCCAGACCATAAATGGTGGTGTTGTATTGATCATGCGAACGCACGGTCATCAAATTAAATAGATCCGTTGAAGCTTTTGCAGGAACAGTCGCCAAGGCATGCGAATAAAAATTTGCGCGACCGGTAGCGGTCGGAAATACTCGATCACGGCAGGGATGATACAAATGAAAACCACCTGGCACGCGGACACGCTGATTGAAATCTTCAAACCCGGGAATCACTGCGGCAATGCGATCACGAATATGATTGTAGTGTTCAATCAGTTTCAGCCACGGCGTTTTACTATTGGGCAAAGTCGATGCTGCCAAGCGAGCAACTATCGCAGGCTCGGAAAGCAAATATTGAGATGCCGGTGCTTGCATGCCCGATGATAAATGCACCATGCTCATTGAATCTTCAACGCTTATAGCTTGATTACCGGCGACTTGCATATCGATTTCGCTACGGCCAAGGCAAGGCAAAATCAGCGCCTGCTTGCCATGTACCAAATGCGAGCGATTGAGTTTGGTCGAGACATGCACCGTTAGATCGCAGCTTCGTAATGCAGCCGCCGTGCGATAAGTATCAGGCGTTGCCGCCGCAAAATTACCGCCCATGGCGAAAAATATTTTCGCTTTCCCAGCTAGCATGGCTTCAATACTGGCCACGACATCCAAGCCGTTTTTTCGCGGTGGTTGAAAACCAAACTCGGCGGCCAGTCGATCCAGAAATTCTGCATTGGGCTTTTCGTGAATACCCATTGTGCGATCACCCTGCACGTTGGAATGCCCGCGTACCGGGCAGGGACCCGCTCCGGGCTTGCCAATATTGCCTTTCAGCAATAGGCAGTTCATCAGCATTTGTATGGTCGCGACACTGCGCTGATGCTGGGTAATTCCCATGCCCCAGCAAAAAATGCTTGCCCGACTATCGTTGTAAATTTTTGCGGCTTCTTCGATCTGGAATTTATTCAAGCCAGACTGCTCGACAATTGTTTCCCAACTTTCTATTTCAATATCCGTGAGCAAGCTGTCAGATCCCGAGGTGTGTTGCTCGATGAAATCTTTATCAGGATTTCCTTGCTCAAGCACTGATTTTATAATGCCTTTGACCAGCGCCAAATCGCCGCCAATTTTCAATTGATAGTAATTCGATGCAATCGGCGTGCTGGAGCCGGTCAACATATCTTTAGGACTTTGCGGATTGGCAAAGCGCTCAAGTCCTCGCTCTCGCAAAGGATTAAACACCACTATTCGACAGCCACGTTTTGCCGCACTGCGTAATTCGCCGAGCATGCGGGGATGATTGGTGCCGGGATTTTGCCCGAAAATAAAAATCGCTTCGGCCTGTTCAAAATCTTCCAGCAAGACCGAACCTTTGCCACTACCGATTTGTTCGGTCATTGCAACGCCGGAAGCTTCATGACACATATTCGAGCAGTCAGGCAAATTATTGGTGCCAAATTCGCGCACGAAAAGTTGATACAAGAATGCCGCTTCATTGGAAGTGCGGCCCGAGGTGTAAAACAAAGCTTGATCGGGATGCTCAAGTGCTTTCAGTTCATTGGCAATCAAATCAAAGGCGGCATCCCAAGAAACTGGCACATAGCGATCACTGCTCAATTCATAACGCATAGGTTCGGTAAGACGACCCTGCGCTTCCAGCCACAAATCATTCTGCGCTGCCAATTCACTTACGCTGTGTTTAGCGAAAAATTCATTGGTGACACGTTTGAAGGTTGCCTCGGCCGCGACGGCCTTTACACCGTTCTCGCAAAATTCAAAGCTTGAATTGGGATTACGATCTGGCCAGGCGCAGCCCGGGCAATCGAAGCCTTCATTCTGGTTCGTGCGCAGTAAAGCTTTCGCACCGCGCGTGACGATGCCCTCATCGCGCAAGGCCTGCCACGAGCTTTTTAGTGAATCCCAACCACCGGCAGGCTTGTCATAAGGTTTGATGGATTGATCGGACATTAGCTATTTTCAATTTTCCGAACGAAAAATCGCCAGCAATTTATTATTTGCATCATAAAGCTCGAGTGTCTCGCCTTTTATTGCAAAACGGGTCGTGTCGGCAATGACTTTAAACATTTCCCGCTCTTGCTGCGTCGGGCCAGGTTCGCATCCCATTTTTGTTGTCATGCTGGCAGAAAATTTGATCGCATTGCCATTCAAGCTAAAAGCAGCCGAACCACTATTGCAAGCAGTGGTAATGCGGGCGAGTGATTCATCTGTACTCAAGGTCAATGAAGCCACACGCTGGCCTTCTGAGGCCTGTACCGCTTTACCATTCAAGCTACTTAGCTTCCATAAGGTATTGCGAAGCTTGGCTGTTGAAGTTGCTTCAACATTTGCCGCCGTGGTGCTTTGGCATGCAGTCATGGAAAGCATGGCGACCAGAAAGCTCAAGCCGATAATTTTGTTCATGATGCACTCCAGCAGATGATCTCGAATTTACGCTAACACAGTAATTATGAATATATTGCTATGTCATCAATGAATGTTTTGTCCCGGAGAGTGATTTTATTTATTTCAAAAAAATAGAGAAGTCGCGGGAACACATTTTCGTAGGAGCCCGCTTGCGGGCGATGGATCTGGGAGATCTGGTGAGGTTTTCGGGCCTAGAAGGCCCTCCTACAAGCATATTTTCGTAGGAGCGTGCTTTAGGCGCGATAGATCTGGCGAGGTTTTCGGGCCTAGAAGCCCTCCTACCATTGACGACAATACAATCACTGCAAAAGTTCCGACCATGAACTGGCAACGAGAAATCAGGATTCATCCACGTCGGGCGAACCCCGGTCATTGCCGCCACCGGCAATGGATTTTCTTGCATTGCTTGCAAGGGCTTCGTACTTTGCACGGAAAGCATCGAGAGTTTTTTCATCGAGTTCTTCCAGATCCAGCAAGGCGTTGTGCGCACCATCCATGCAACGGATTAATTCATCGAGCTTGATTTGTATCGCCTGGGTATCGCGATTCTGGGTATTTTGAATCAGGAACACCATCAAGAAAGTAATAATAGTCGTCGTGGTGTTGATGACCAATTGCCAGGTATCGCTATATTGAAATACTGGCCCGGTAATCAACCAAATCAAAATAAGCAGCACAGCCAGATTAAAACACGCGGCTCGTCCCGTAAAACGTGCGGCCGCCTTGGCCATGCGGGTAAATAGGCCAACTTGATTCATGGGTTATTTCCTTCAGTAGATTGCAATCGCAAATAGGATATTTCTGGTGGCACACCAAAGCGTACAGGTAAAATACTAGTGCCGATGCCGGGTGTAACAAATAAATCGCGATTATTTTCATGAATATGCCCAATGGCATAACGCTCGCCATATTTTGAAGGCACGATAGGCCTGCCAATAAACGGCAATGCCACCTGCCCGCCGTGAGTGTGACCGGCAATCAATAATGAAAAATTAAATTTTTTGATCTCCGGAAAAGTATCGGGGCTATGGGTAAAGGCTAATACCGATGAACTTTTCGGCACCCGCTCGAATGCCTGATGATATTGACGCTTGCCTTCAGTGTAATCGCTCAAACCGACTAGCCAGAACCGGCATTGATTTTTCGTGATCGGGATTGCGCTATCTTCCAAGACAACAATGCCAACATCTTCAAGCGCCATCTGCACGCGTTTGCTATCGAGCCAAGCATCGTGATTGCCGAGCACCGCATACACTTTTGTATGAAGCAATAATGGTTTCAGGTGCTGCGCCAAAACTTCCGGCGCGATAAAACTTCCGCCCACTACATCTTGAATAACAAAATCACCTGGCAATAAAACCAGATCTGGTTTTTGCTTTTGAATCATCGCCACGAAGCGGTCAATTTTTTTCAAATTGACATACGGTGCACCGGCATGAATGTCGGAAACCACGGCGACCCGATAATCAGCGCAAGCAGCGGGCCATTCAGGAAGTTTTAGCGTGTAATTTTTTTCGGTCAGCCGCGAGGGTTCCCAGATAAATGCCCAGCCAGCTAGAGCTAGGCCCATCAACAGGCTTAATCTAATCAGCTTGGAAAAATACTTTTTAGTTTTTGACGTCATCGAGAACTATTTTTCGTCTGGAAAATTGGCTTGCAGTTGCCCTACTTTCCAAGCACCGAAACTCATACCAAGCGCTACCAATATGCCAACACCAAATACGGCAAGCGAACCAAATGCTGAAATAAACTTGTGCAGCCAAACAAATGTTAAATCGCCACCACGATAAATGGCGGTGTCGATAAAGGCTTTTGCCTTGTAGCGAGTTTCACGATCTACGCGCGTATAAATGGTTTCGCGCGCAGGTTTACTCAGTGAAAATTCGCCTGCCCGCG
>JAYSXB010000225.1:0-3484 GCA_043717775.1 Arenimonas sp. | reverse complement strand
GCGGCGGCTTTTTGTTTGAGCTATGGAAGCGGATTAAGCTTCTGGAGCTACAACAACTTTTACCTTGATTTCAACGTCTGCATGCAAATGCACGACTACGTCAAATTCTCCGGTGCGACGGATTGCGCCTTCGCCCATAACCACTTCGGATTTTTCCAACTTGAAGCCGGCTTTGGTGAATGCTTCTGCGATATCGCGGGTGCCGACTGAACCGAACAACTTGCCTTCGGTCGATGCATTCGCATTAATCGTGACAGACGCGCCTTCCAGAGTGGCTTGGCGAGCTTGTGCAGCGGCCAGAGTAGCATTGGCTTTGGCTTCGTATTCAGCGCGCTTGGCTTCGAAAGTAGCGATGTTGGCGGCATTGGCAGGAACTGCTTTACCCGTTGGGATAAGGTAGTTGCGACCGTAGCCTGGCTTTACATCGACTTTATCGCCGAGACCGCCGAGGTTGATGACTTTTTGTAAGAGAATCAATTGCATTTTATTACTCCGTTACGTTAGCGAGATAAATCCCGCAACTAGTGCTGTCCGTAAAGACAATTTATTTTGATTATAAAAACGAATGCCTGCACGCATTGGGCAGGCAAAGTTTTTAGATGTTGTGGTTATCGCAATAAGGAATCAGGGCTAATTCACGAGCAACTTTAATTGCCGTGGTCAGCTGGCGCTGATACTTCGCCTTGGTGCCGGTTATGCGACTTGGAACGATTTTGCCGTTCTCGGTCAGGTACTGGCGCAAGGTGTTCAGATCTTTGTAATCGATATGCGTAATGCCTTCGGCAGTGAATTTGCAGAATTTACGGCGGCGGAAAAATTTAGACATGGTGTGCTCCTGGCTTAGGCTGCGTCGGCTTCAGATTCTGCATCGGCGTCAACGCCTTCTGCATCACCCAACATGGCATCGTCATCGCGACGACGACGGTCACCTTTTTCATCTTTGTTCTTCATGATCAAAGATTGTTCGGTGGCGGCTTCTTCGGTTTTCAATACAACGTGGCGCAATACGGCGTCGTTGTAACGGAAACTGTCGCCGAGCTCGGTCAGCACTTTCTGGCCGCATTCAATGTTCATCAGAACATAATGGGCTTTAACCAGGTTTGCGATTGGATAGGCTAATTGACGACGGCCCCAATCTTCCAAACGGTGAATCTTGCCGCCATCACCTTCAACGAGCGATTTATAACGCTCGATCATGGCTGGCACTTGTTCGCTTTGGTCCGGATGGACCATGAATACGACTTCATAATGACGCATGGTTGTGTTCCTTAAGGATGCGGCCTTTCGGCCAGTCAGCCCCCGGCATTGCAAATACAACGGCCGTGGAGCAAGGGTCTTCCGAGTCGATCGACCAGGAAGCCGACTATTATGCCTGCCCTAGCTAACTTAACGCAAGTATAAGAATTAAAAGAGATTTTCTCGGCAAAATGCGCCGTTAAAACTATAAGCAGGTTTTTGGGCTTGAATCCGATAAAACCTGCTTGTACTCATGCAACTATCGAGACAAGCTGAACATCGGTTTTGTTGAAATCACTGTCGAGAGTCAGCAGCGGCAGGCTGCGGGCCTTTGCCAGAGAATAGGCAAAGCAATCGCCTAAATTGATCGGATATTGTAAACGTGCATGCGCCGCCGCGCTGGCTAAAGCGCGATCGACCGGCACTATATCGAGGGCAAATTCGGCCAAAGCATGCTCTAACTGTTCAGCGGCATCCGGAGCTCGATCCAACACCCGAATTAGGCACTCGGTGTAGTTCACTGCGCTCATGACGGGCTGTTCTGCCGCTGACAATATTTCGGCAATTCGCTGCGCCTGAGGTTCTGCGAATAAAACTGCCAGCAGAGCCGAGGTATCAACCACCATTGTCGCTGTCCTTTTCCCAAAGCTCGGTGTCCGAGCTAAACCGTCCCGTTTGTCTCGGCTTAAACATGCCGACCAAAGCCGAGAAATCACGACGCAGATGGCCTTGTTGCGCGGCCTTGGCCTGGGCCGCTACTGCCACGCGAATGGCTTCGGACTTGCTGGGCAAGGATTTCAGTCGCATCAACAAGGAAAGCTGCTGCTCAAATTCTGGTGTGGTATGGAGATTGATTTGGGGCACAAGAAACTCCTATACAGTTAATGTACAGAACGATACCATGAGCTGATAAATTTGAAAGGAAAATCTGCATTTTCGCAAACGCAGATGCATCGTTAAGTACTAAGAGCTAAATAGCCGACTCTTCCGTAGTAAAACTCTCACCACAGCCACATTCGCCTGCCATGCGCGGGTTTTTGAAGACAAATTGCTGATTCAGGCCCTGGCTAACAAAATCGATTTCGGTGCCATCCACTTGTGGCAGGCTTTGCGGATCGACCAGCACTTTAATGCCGTCTTGCACAAACACCAGATCGTCATCTTTGCGGGCTTGCGCCATGTCAATCACATAGGCCCAGCCTGAACAACCACTTTTCTTGACGCCAAAGCGCAAACCAATCGACCCCGGTGTTTGGGCCTGATATTCACGAACCCGGGCTAAAGCGTTGGAACTGAGAGTAACAGCCATGATTTTATGCTCGATAATACTGCGGTGATTATAGCGCTTACGCGAATACCCTATGAAAGGTTATTCTTGTCTGCTTCATAGATAAGCACTTTTCTCAAGGATTCAAGGCATGGCAGTCGTAAGTGTTCAACAGGCGCTCGCAGGCAAAGTAGCGGCAGGTAGCGAAGTTACCGTGCGTGGCTGGGTGAGAACCCGCCGCGATTCAAAAGCAGGTTTGAGTTTTGTGAATGTGAGCGATGGCTCCTGCTTCGATGCGATCCAGGTGGTTGCGCCTGCTTTATTGAATAATTACGAAAGCGAAGTAAAACGTTTAAGTGCGGGTTGTTCGCTGATGGCGACCGGCATTTTGGTGGCTTCGCAAGGCCAGGGCCAAAGCTTTGAAATCCAGGCCTCGAAAATTGAAGTCGCCGGCTGGGTAGATGATCCCGAAACCTATCCGATCCAACCGAAACCACATTCACTGGAATTCCTGCGCGAAGTGGCTCATTTGCGGCCACGCACGAATTTGTTTGGGGCAGTCACGCGTTTGCGTCATTGCATGGCACAGGCAGTTCATCGCTTCTTCCACGAAGAAGGCTTTTACTGGGTCAACACGCCAATCATTACCACTTCCGATGCCGAAGGTGCCGGCCAAATGTTCCGCATCTCCACGCTGGACATGATGAACCTGCCGCGCACCGACAAAGGCCAAATTGATTTCTCGAAAGATTTTTTCGGCAAGGAAGTTTTTCTTACCGTTTCGGGTCAGCTGAATGTTGAAGCTTTTTGCCTTGCGCTGTCGAAGGTTTATACCTTTGGCCCGACCTTCCGTGCCGAGAATTCTCATACCACTCGCCATCTTGCCGAGTTCTGGATGATCGAGCCAGAAATGGCATTTGCCGATTTGAATGACGACGCCAATTTGGCCGAAGCTTTCCTGAAATACATTTTCAAAGCAGT
>JAYSXB010000224.1:0-8946 GCA_043717775.1 Arenimonas sp. | reverse complement strand
TTTTCAGCCATCGTCATCCTCACTCCATTATTGGTGCCAGTGGCCATGCAATACGGCATTCATCCGGTGCATTTCGGCATTATCATGCTGGCCAATATGCAGATTGGCTATTTCACGCCGCCGGTTGGCATGGATTTGTTTATCGCGTCTTATCGCTTCAATAAACCATTTTTGACCCTAGTTCGTTCCTGCATTCCGTTTTTCTTCCTGATGGGGCTCGCGGTCTTGTTGATTACCTGGATCCCGCAATTGAGTCTTGTGTTTTTGTAGGAGCGCTCACGAGCGCGAAAAGCCTGTATAGAAGTTTGTCGTAGGATCGAGCTCTGCTCGCGAAAAACTTGCGTTGAAGTCTGTCGTAGGAGCGAGCTCTGCTCGCGAAAAACCTGCGTTGAAGTCTGCCGTAGCAGCGAGCTCGCCCCCACGTTCAACAATCTAGCAGACCTGTCGCGAGCAGAGCTCGCTCCTACAAGACATGGTTCTAGGGTATAATTTCTCGCTTCCCAAGCTCGAGAGCCGCACATGCTGCGTATTCAGGCCGAAGCCTTAACTTTTGATGATGTATCGCTGGTTCCAGCGCACTCTATTGTCCTGCCGAAAGATGTGAATCTTTCCACCCAACTGACTCGTAATATCACTTTGAACTTGCCGATTGTGTCCGCTGCCATGGACACCGTTACCGAAGCACGTCTGGCCATCGCCATGGCTCAGCTTGGCGGCATCGGCATCTTGCACAAGAATATGAGCTTGCAGCAACAGGCGGCCCATGTTGCCAAGGTTAAAAATTTTGAAGCCGGCGTTATTCGTGAACCGTTTACGGTCGGGCCGGAAACGACTATCGGCGAAGTGCTCAAACTTACCCGCGCTCGTAATATATCCGGCGTACCAGTGGTAGATAACGGTTTGTTGGTCGGCATTGTGACTGGCCGCGATATGCGTTTCGAGAAAAAACTCGACGACCCTGTTCGTCACATCATGACCAAGAAAGAACGCCTGGTCACGGTGAAAGAGGGCGCAAGCGAAGAAGAAGTCATCGCCTTATTGCATAAACATCGTATTGAAAAAGTACTGGTGGTTAACGACAATTTTCAATTACGTGGTTTGATTACCGTTAAAGATATTCAAAAAGCCCGCGACAATCCCAACGCCGCCAAAGACAAGGAAGAACAACTGCTTGTTGGCGCTGCGGTGGGCGTTGGCGGCGATACCGAAGCACGTATCGAAGCCTTGGTGCATGCAGGCGTTGATGTGGTGGTAGTCGATACCGCTCACGGCCATTCGCAAGGCGTGCTCGATCGTGTTGCCTGGGTGAAAAAGAATTTTCCGAATGTGCAGGTGATTGGCGGCAATATCGTCACCGGTGACGCTGCACTGGCCTTGATGGATCACGGCGCCGATGCAGTCAAAGTGGGCGTTGGTCCGGGTTCTATTTGCACGACGCGCATTGTGGCCGGTGTTGGCGTGCCGCAAATCACTGCCATCGGCATGGTAGCTGATGTACTCAAAGGCAAAATTCCTCTGATCGCCGATGGTGGTATTCGCTACTCCGGCGATATTGCAAAAGCACTCGTCGCAGGTGCCAGTACCGTGATGATCGGTGGCTTGTTTGCAGGCACTGAAGAAGCACCCGGTGATGTCGAATTATTCCAGGGCCGCAGTTACAAAAGTTATCGTGGCATGGGTAGTCTTGGTGCGATGGAAATGGGCAGCAAGGATCGTTATTTCCAAGATGCGAGTGATGCCGACAAACTTGTGCCAGAAGGTATCGAAGGCCGCGTGCCTTATCGCGGCTTGCTAGGCAGCATCGTGCATCAACTTGCTGGTGGTGTTCGCGCCTCGATGGGTTATGTAGGCTGCGCCACGATCGAAGAAATGCGTACGCGACCGAAATTTGTACGAGTGACTTCTGCCGGTACTCGCGAAAGTCATGTGCATGATGTGCAAATTACTAAAGAACCGCCCAATTACAGGGCGAGTTGATAAAGCGGGGCTTGGGACTTGAGGCTGGGGGCTTATCTTCAACTCAATGTCTTTGGCTGTAATTTCAATAGAGAAAGCAATTCAGAGATTTCCAATGCCCCCCGAGTCCCCAGCCACAAGCCCCGAGTCCCGTATTCACAATGACAAAATCCTTATCCTCGATTTCGGTGCTCAATACACGCAGCTAATCGCCCGCCGTATTCGCGAGTTTGGTGTTTACTGCGAAATCTGGGCCTGGGACCATGATCCGGCTGAAATTGCCAAGTTCAATCCGAAGGGCATCATTTTGTCCGGCGGCCCTGAATCTACCGTGGAAGAAAATTCGCCACGTGCGCCGCAGGAAGTGTTCGACATCGGCCTGCCGATTCTGGGTATTTGCTACGGCATGCAAACCATGGCGATGCAGTTGGGTGGTCATGTAGAAGCCGGACATCATCGTGAATTTGGTTATGCCGAAGTTGAAGTCACATCATCATGTGCCTTGCTGGAAGGCTTGAAAGACCATCCCGGTTCGCCGCCACGTTTGGATGTGTGGATGAGCCATGGTGATCGTGTCACCCAAATTCCGGAAGGTTTTGAAATCACTGCACGTACCAGCAATGTCGCCATCATTGGTATGAGCGATGAAAAGAAAAAATGGTACGGCGTGCAATTTCATCCCGAAGTGACGCATACAAAATCCGGCGAAGGTATGTTGCGGCGTTTCGCCGTCGATATTTGTGGTTGCCAAACTTTGTGGACTGCCGCCAATATTATTGAGGATCAAATCGCCCGCGTGAATGCACAAGTGGGTAATGATCATGTCCTGCTTGGACTGTCGGGTGGTGTGGATTCGTCGGTGGTGGCCGCCCTTTTGCACAAGGCAATTGGTGATCGTTTAACTTGTGTGTTTGTCGATACCGGCCTGCTGCGTCTCGAAGAAGGCGACCAGGTCATGGCCATGATGGCGAAAAACATGGGCGTAAAAGTCATTCGGGTGAATGCCGCCGAACGTTACTTTGCAGCATTGAAAGGCGTGAGTGAACCGGAAGCCAAGCGCAAAATTATCGGCAAATTATTTATCGATATTTTCGATGAGGAATCTGCCAAATTACACAATGTGAAATGGCTGGCACAGGGCACGATTTATCCTGACGTGATTGAATCGGCGGGTAGCAAAACCGGCAAAGCCCATGTCATCAAGAGCCATCACAATGTGGGGGGCTTGCCCGACTATATGAAGTTGGGTTTGGTCGAACCCCTGCGGGAATTATTCAAAGACGAAGTTCGCCGTATTGGCGTCGAGCTCGGGCTATCGAAAGAAATGGTCTATCGCCATCCATTCCCGGGGCCGGGTTTAGGCGTGCGTATTTTGGGCGAAGTGAAGCTCGAGTACGCCCAATTGCTCGCCAAGGCCGATGCCATCTTCATCGAAGAACTCAGAAATTCCGGTTGGTACGATAAAACCAGCCAGGCTTTCGCCGTATTTCTGCCGGTGAAATCCGTCGGAGTTGTGGGCGATGCACGCGCCTATGAATGGGTGATTGCCCTGCGCGCCGTCGAGACCGTCGATTTCATGACTGCGCATTGGGCGCATCTGCCGTACGAGCTATTGGGTACGGTTTCAAACAGAATAATCAATGAGTTACGTGGTGTTTCTCGTGTAGTTTATGATATCAGCGGCAAACCACCTGCGACGATTGAGTGGGAATAAATGCCAGCTTCTGACCACGACTGGATGCTTCTCGCGCTTGAACTGGCTGATCGAGCCGAGCGCGAGGATGACGAAATTCCAGTCGGTGCGTTAATCATCAACGAAGCCGGTGAACTCATCGCCGAAGCTTGGAATAAAAATATTACCCAGCACGACCCTAGTGCGCATGCCGAAATTTTGGCGATGCGTTTGGCGGGTGAAAAAATCCAAAATCATCGGCTGCTTGGTTGCACGCTGTATATCACGCTTGAACCCTGCGCCATGTGCGCCATGGCGATGATTCATGCCCGCATCAAGCGGGTTGTTTTCGGTGCCTACGATCCGAAAACCGGGGCAGCAGGTTCGGTATTTGATTTATTGCAAGACCCGCGCCATAACCATCGGATTGAAGTGCAGGGTGGTGTAATGGCTGAAGTCGCCAGTAAAAAACTGTCGGATTATTTTCGCGCCAAGCGACAAAAAAACTATAGCTGATCTTTCAAATAATCCTGCGTCATGCTGCTCGGTTTGTTGGTGTAGCCACCCAATTCTGCGCTTTATAATGACCTCCTGCGTAGGAGCGCTCACGAGCGCGACAGATCTCAAAATCTGCGATATCAATCAAATTAGATTGAAGTATGGACGACGAAAATTGATTCGCGTCGCAGACCTATCGCGCTCGTGAGCGCCCCTAGCGTAGAATTTTCCAATAATCAAGACCACAATGCCATAGGATTATTTAGAAGATTAGCTAGTCCATCATTTCTTTGATTTCATCGTCGAAACTTTTCACGGCCGCCGACACTTCACGCCCCAGATAAAATACCGCGCCCAATAAAAAGCACATGCCGATAATCGCGATGATGGTCGGCAATATCGAAAGCCGGTTGCCACTTAAAGTATCGACTGCCAAGGCCAGGCTTGTGCCGATAAACGAGCCCAGAGCGAAATACAAATACAGACAGGCGCGCAACAAATAGCTGCTTCGTTTCTGATGACGCTGGATTTGTTCTTCCCGTGCCGGTTGGTCGCGTGGCCCATCTTTCCAATTGGCCATTAATATTCGTAATCGATCAACCACACGTGCCAGACGATTATTGGCTGATAAAAGCAAGGACCCGGTCGCCGCCATTAAAATAGCTGGCGCCAGCAAGGCCGTTAGAATGTGATAACTGTTATTCAAAGTAAGGGCCGCATTGATCTTAATTTGTTACAGTAAAACATATTAAAGGAAACCACTGATGACAAACGATGATGAAAGCCAAAGACTGATCTGGATTGACCTGGAAATGACCGGGCTGGATCCGGATTCCGATGTCATTATTGAAATTGCCACTTTGATCACCGATAAAGACCTGAACGTACTTGCCGAAGGGCCGGAATTGGCGGTCAGGCAATCGCTGGAAACCCTGGAAGCCATGGACGACTGGAATCGGGGCACACATCAACGCTCTGGATTGTGGCAGCGCGTATTAGATAGTCAGATCGATGCGGCCCACGCCGAAGTGACCACCATCGAATTTTTATCGAAGTGGATTGGCGCCAATAAATCGCCAATTTGCGGTAATTCGATTTGTCAGGACCGGCGTTTTCTGGTTCGTGGCATGCCAAGACTAGAACGCTATTTTCATTATCGAAATCTGGATGTTTCGACCCTCAAGGAGCTTAGCCGTCGCTGGTCACCGAATTTACAAGAAGGCTTGATAAAAGTGGGTGCGCATACGGCCTTGTCCGATATTCGGGAATCGGTCAAAGAACTCAGTTATTACCGGCAATTTATGGGTAAACTTGGCGGATTAGGGTAAGTCGCTCAAGTGTAGGGGACACGGATGCGTTGTTTGAAAGTCTTAATTGTCTTGGCATTTGTGTTGCTGGCAATGCCAGTTTCAGCGCTCGATAAAAAACCTTTAGCCGCCTATTCACGTGAAGCCTGGACCACGCGTGACGGCCTGCCGCATAACCAAGTCAATTCGATCACACAAACACCGGAAGGCTATTTGTGGTTCGCCACTTGGGAAGGCTTGGTTCGCTATAACGGGCAGGATTTTCGTATTTTCACACCGCAAAATGTGCCTACCTTGCAGGACCATGGTATTCGTGGCGTCAGCGTGGGTGCGAATGGTCGCTTGATTGTTTCCACCTCTCGTGGCGGAGTATCGGTCTTACAAAAAGATTTGTGGCGCACCTATAGTCAGAGCGAGGGCTTGGCACAAAACGAAACCATGGCCTCGATTGAAGACAGCCAAGGGGCCATTTGGGTAGCGCACGAAAGCAAAGGTCTTTCGCGCATTGATGCTCAAGGTAAAATCACGGTCTATGGTACGCGTCAGGGCCTGCCATCAGAGCGTATGTATGCCGTGTTTATGGATGAAAATAAAGTCATCTGGGCCGGCACTGCCAATGGTTTGGTGCGAATTGAAAATAATCGTGTGCAAAGTTTCAGTGTTGCCGATGGTCTGCCCGTCGGCGCCATTTACGCAATATTAGCCTCGCCCGAAGGTGGTCTGTACTTGGGCACGCATCACGGTTTGTATTTAGGTCGTAATGGCAAATTCAGCAAAGTAACGGCTGACTTTCCCGATGAAGCGGTCATCAGTCTAGATTTAGACAGCGAATCTAATTTGTGGATGGGCACCGTGAATCGCGGCATTCTTCGCTATGGTCGCCGCGGTTTGGAAAGTCTCGATGCTAAAGCGGGCCTGCCAAACAATCGCGTTTCTTCCTTGTTTAATGATCGGGAAGGTAATATTTGGGCCGGTACTAATGCCGGCCTTGTGCGTTTTGCCGATACGCCGTTTGTTACTTACGATAATTATCAGGGTCTGAGCGACAATTATGTACGCGCAGTAGCGCAGACTAGCGACGGTAGCGTGATGATTGGCACATCGCGCGGGTTGAATCGTTTTTTCGAAGAAAAAATTACCGCTATTGCCGACAACCCCAGTTTGCGCGACGACGCTATTTTGAGTCTTGCGCCTGCCAAAGACGGTAGTCTTTGGGTTGGTATGTATTCCACCGGTTTGGTTAACTGGAAAAACGGCGTAGTACGCGAACAGGTCATGCCTGGAAGCCCGCTGTACGGTACCCAAGTTAGAGCCCTGCACGAAGACCGTAATGGCAATTTATGGATTGGTACTTCGCAAGGCTTGTATCGCAAGAAAGGCAGCGAGTTAAAACGCTTCACTGAGGCGGACGGCTTGCCGCGCGATTTTATTTTGAGTATTCACGAATCCAAAACCGGAAAAATCTGGGTCGGTACCGCGAATGGACTTGGTTTTATTAATGGCGAAAAAGCCGGTTCAATTGATATTTCAAGTTATCTATCATCGCAAGACGTCTTTGGATTTAACGAAGACGCCGATGGCACACTTTGGCTTGCTACCGATCGCGCCGTATTGCGCATGCGTAATGGAAAAATTTCAGCCATCGGTACCAAAAATGGTTTGCCGGTAGCCACCATATTTCAGATTGTTGCCGACACCTATGGTAATTTCTGGCTAACCTCAAATCGTGGGGTTGTTTACGTCAAGCGTAATGAAATGGAAGCGGTTGCCGACGGCAAATCTGAACGTCTGAATGCGATTAGTTTTGCCGAAGCCGATGGTATGGCGAGTGCACAATGTAATGGTGGTGCAGGCCCTGCCGCTTTGCGTGCGAAAGATGGCAGCATTTGGGTAGCGACTGCAAAAGGGGTTTCTGTAGTGCAGCCCGACGAGCTGGCACGTTATCAACTCGCGCCGCCACCTGTTGTCATCGAAAACGTGACAGTGAACGATCAAATAGCAGACCCCGATGGTGAATTAATATTGCCATCGGACACCCGTAAATTAGAAATGGCGTATGTCAGTTTGAGTTATCGCACGCCCGAACAAATTCGCTACCGTTATCGATTGGAAGGCTTTGACGATGACTGGATTGAACGCGAACAATTACGCAATGTGCAATTTACCAATTTGCCGCCTGGTCGTTACACCTTCAAAGTAAGCGCCGCACAACGTGGCGGGCCGTGGAGCCCGGAAAGTGCGAGCTTGAAATTTGAAATTAAACCACGCATCTATCAACGTGTCTGGTTTATCCCGGCTGTAGTGATATTGCTCGCGATGTTCCTGTACGGACTCTATCGTGCTCGCGTGCGTCAATTGGAAGCACGCGAACTCGAACTTAGCGGTATTGTTGATGAACGTACGCGTGATTTGAGCGATAAAAATATTGAATTGGAAATGCTGAATTTGACCATCAGCCAGCAATCAGAAGCCTTTGAACAGCAGGCACGTACCGACTCGTTAACCGGCTTGCCCAACCGCCGCAGCATGGACGAAAAATTGCAGGAAGTTTTCAAGACTGCGGTCAAAAATGATCAAGCGCTATGCTTTGGCTTGCTCGATGTCGATCACTTTAAACAAGTCAACGACAGTTATTCACATGACGTTGGTGATCAAGCTTTAAAAGTAATTGCTGATGCCATGAAGCGCGTCATGGGTGCTGAACATGCCGGTAAATGGGCCGGACTGCGCGGCGATGAATTAACTGCACGCTGGGGCGGCGAAGAGTTCGCTTTATTATTTCCAGATCAAGATCTGGAAAGTGCGCGCGCCAAATGCGAAAAAATACGCCTCGCCATTCAAGCCATCGATTGCACAAGCTTTGCACCAGGATTAAAACTTGCCGTGAGTATCGGCATCAGCGAACGCACCGGACTCTCACATCACGAAAAATTGGCATCAAAGGCCGATAGTAAACTTTATGAAGCCAAACGCAATGGCAGAAATCAGGTCGCAGGTTAAGCGTTAACGCCCCGTAGGAGCGAGTTCTGCTCGCGAAAACCCTGCAACAAACTTCCCCGGTAGGAGCGAGTTCTACTCGCGAAAACCTGCGACAAACTTCCCCGTAGGAGCGAGTTCTACTCGCGAAAAACCTGCAACAAACTTCCCCGTAGGAGCGAGTTCTACTCGCGAAAAACCTGCAACAAACTTCCTGTAGGAGCGAGTTCTACTCGCGAAAAACCTGCGACAAACTTCCCCGTAGGAGCGAGTTCTACTCGCGAAAAATCTGCTCGCTCCTACATTCAACATAGTCGCAGACCTTTCGCGAGTAGAACTCGCTCCTACGTCCAGCATTATCGAGGGCCTATCGCGAGTAGAGCTCGCTCCTACGTTCGGCATTATCGAGGGCCTTTCGCGAGCAGAACTCGCTCCTACGTTCGGCATTATCGAGGGCCTATCGCGAGTAGAACTCGCTCCTACGTTCGGCATTATCGAGGGCCTATCGCGAGTAGAACTCGCTCCTACATTCGGCAT
>JAYSXB010000223.1:0-8953 GCA_043717775.1 Arenimonas sp. | reverse complement strand
GCGAGGCGCCGCTGACTAATGCGGTTTTTCCGGATAAATCAAATAAAGGGTCAGAATTTTGCATGAAATCACCAAATAATTACGAAGGAATGACGGCGGCTTGCTATGCTGGCGAGACTATCACAGCAACCGTTTTTGGGAGTAATGAATGAGTCAACGTCGCGTCTTGATCACTGGTGCCGGTAGCGGTTTGGGTTTGGCCCTGGCTTTACGTTATGCCCGCAGCGGCGCCCGCGTAGCCTGCGTCGATTTAATTGCCGATCGCGTTGAAGCGGCACGTGCCAGTTTGCCGGGACAAGGCCATATCGCACTGCTGGCCGATGTGGGTAGCGATGATTCCATGCAAACTCTGTTCGATCAGGTGCAAAAAGAATGGGGTGGCGTGGACGTGTTGATCAATAACGCTGGGATTGCATCGGGCGGCCCGATGATTGAAACCACGATGGATGAATGGCGTAAATTACTCGAAGTGGATTTGCTCAGCGTGGTGCGCGGCTGCCGTTTGTTTCTGCCGGGCATGTTGAAAGCGGGCAAGGGACAAATTTTAAGCACCGCAAGTTTTGCTGGATTAGCAGGCGCGCCGGGTATCATGACCTACGGTGTTGCCAAGGCGGGCGTGGTGGCTTTGTCGGAACAGCTACGGGCCGAAGTATTTGATAAAGGTATTTTAGTTAGCGTGATCTGCCCGAGTTTTTTCCGCACCAATTTAATTGATACCGCGGTTGGCAGTGACAAGACCAAGAAAATGGCACTGCGATTGATGGACACCTCACCCGATACCGTTGATAGCGTGGCCGATAATGTTTTTGCCGCCGCCGAGCGTGGACAATTTCTTATTCTACCGACCAAGCATGAGCCCATGCGCTGGCGATTCAAGCGCTGGTTTCCCAATCAATATTTTAAGATGTTGGTGAAGCTCGTAAAAAAGGAAATGCAATGACCACTATATTTACCGTATTGATAATGAGAACACTATGACCTGGATGATTTACGGCGCCAATGGCTACACCGGTAAAATGGCAGTGGAACAAGCAATTGCACGCGGCTTAAACCCCGTGCTTGCTGGCCGCAGCCTGGCGTCTATCGAGCCACTGGCAAAACAATACGGCTTGCCGGTGCGGGCCTTTGCATTGGATGACGCCAATGTAGTGAAAAAAAATCTGGAAGACATGCAGCTGGTATTGCATTGCGCCGGGCCGTTTTCTGCCACCAGCAAACCGATGCTCGAAGCGTGTATTGAAACCGGCACGCATTATCTGGATATCACTGGTGAAATCAGTGTGTTCGCGCATTGTCACGCGCAACACGAGCGCGCGAAGCACGCCGGTATTGTGGTGTTGCCGGGCGCGGGTTTCGATGTGGTGCCAACCGATTGCATGGCCGCCATGTTGAAACGCGATTTACCCACGGCAACACATCTTGTATTGGCATTTGAAGCCGGTGGCGGGCCGAGCCCGGGCACTGCAAAAACCAGTGTCGAAGGTCTGGGCGCTGGTGGTAGAGCCCGTATTGATGGCGTAGTTAGTAAAGTGCCGCTGGCCTGGAAAGTGCGGACCTTCGAACGTGATGGCGAACAGCGCAGCGCCATGACCATCCCTTGGGGCGATGTTTATACCGCGTTTGTATCGACCGGTATTCCCAATATTGAAACCTATATGGGCGTACCCCCATCGAGCATTAAAAATGTAAAACGTATTCGTATGTTTGGTCCTTTATTGGGGCTGGGCTTCGTGCAAAATTTTCTTAAGAAACAAGTCGGAAAAAAAGTACGTGGCCCGTCAGAAGAAAAACGAAAACAATCGATCACTACGGTTTGGGGCGAAGCCCGTGATGCAAATGGTAAAGAAATCAAAAAATGCATGAATACGCCCAACGGTTATGAACTCACCGTTACCGCGTCACTCGGCATTGTGCAACGCTTGCTGGAAGGCGAAAAACCGGCAGGCGGCTATTACACGCCATCGATGCTGATGGGACCGGAATATGTGTTGAGTTTGCCGGGTGTGAAGATGGTTTGACCGCCCCGTAGGAGCGCCTTCAGGCGCGAGCGATCCGGCGAATCTATCGCGCCTGAAGGCGCTCCTACGATAGGTATTCTGCCAGCAAACCTTTAGAATACGCACTGCCCCGAAAAAGATTGCTTATGAATTCCAATAAAACTCCAAAATTGCACCCCTTGTCATGGTTGATTTTCAGCTCGCGCTGGATGCAGCTGCCGTTGTATCTCGGCTTGATTGTGGCGCAGGGCGTCTATGTCATCCTGTTTGTGAAAGAGCTGATTCACCTTATTCAGGGGGCTACAAGTTTAAGCGAACAACTCATTATGTTAGCGGTATTGGGTTTGATTGATGTGGTGATGATTTCAAACTTGTTAGTCATGGTGATTGTGGGTGGCTACGAAACTTTTGTGTCACGCCTGAATTTGCAAGGGCATCCGGATCAGCCGGAATGGTTGAGTCATGTGAACGCCTCGGTATTGAAAGTAAAACTGGCGATGGCGATTATCGGCATTAGCTCGATTCATTTATTGAAAACATTTATCGCAATTGGTTCGTTGGGTTCACCCAATGCAATCGCGCAAGCCGGTGCTAATTACACCGAGACCGGCGTGATGTGGCAAACCATTATTCACATGGTTTTTATTCTTTCGGCCATTGGTATTGCCTGGACCGACAGTTTGATGTCGCAAGCAGCAAAGGGACACAAAACAGGGCATTAATTCGCCTTTAATTGCATGGATGTTTCCCACTTACTCGATGATCTAAACGCTGCCCAGCGTGAGGCAGTGTCGGCGCCGCCGGGGCATTACCTGGTATTGGCCGGTGCGGGCTCGGGCAAAACTCGCGTGCTCACGCAGCGTATTGCCTGGTTGCATGAAGTGGTTGGCGTACCGGCGCACGGTATTTTTTCGGTCACCTTTACCAATAAAGCCGCAACCGAAATGCGGCATCGCGTTGAAAAAATTCTGGTCAATGGTTCGCGTGGCATGTGGGTGGGCACCTTCCACGGTTTGGCGCATCGTTTATTGCGTTTGCATCATCAGGAAGCCGGGTTGCCGGAAGGTTTTCAGGTATTGGATTCCGATGATCAATTGCGCTTGATCAAACGCATCGCCAATGAAATGGAACTGGACGAAGGTCGTTTCCCGCGCAAGCAAATCGTCTGGTGGATTAACGCGCAGAAAGACGAAGGCCGTCGTCCAAAACATATCCAAGTGCCGGGCGGAGATTTTTTCATAAAGACTATTTTGCAGGTTTACGAAGCCTACGAAGCGCGTTGCCAGCGTTCGGGGCTAGTGGATTTTGCCGAAATTCTTTTGCGCGCACACGAACTGCTGCTTGAACATGATGCGTTATTGCTGCATTACCAAAACCGCTTCAAGCATTTATTGATTGACGAATTTCAGGACACCAATAGCATTCAATATGCCTTCGTACGCGTATTGGCAGGCGAGACTGGTCAGGTATTTATTGTTGGTGATGATGATCAGGCGATTTACGGCTGGCGTGGTGCGAAAGTGGAAAACGTGCAGCGATTCTTGCGTGATTATCCCGGTGCGCAAACCATTCGTCTTGAACAAAATTATCGTTCGACTGGCAATATTTTGGCAGCGGCCAATGCGGTGATAGCACACAACCCGGAGCGGCTCGGTAAAAATCTTTGGACTTCATCAGGCGAAGGCGACAGCATCGATTTATATGCCGCCTATAACGAAGTCGATGAAGCACGTTACATTGTCGAGCGCATACAAGCGCATATTCGCCAGGGCGGCAGCGCCCGTGAATGCGCTTTACTGTATCGCTCGAATGCCCAATCGCGAGCGCTTGAAGAACAGCTTATTCAAGCGGGCATGCCGTATCGTGTGTATGGCGGTTTGCGCTTCTTCGAACGTGCTGAAATTAAAGATGCACTCGCGTACTTGCGCTTGCTGAGCAATCGCGATGACGATCCGGCCTTTGAACGGGCGGTTAATACGCCGACACGCGGCATTGGCGATAAAACGCTGGATGAAGTCAGAAAGCTTGCGCGCAGCAAAGCCATTTCACTCTGGCTTGCCGCCAATGAAATGATTCAAGGCACCGAGCTCACTGCAAGAGCAAGAAATGCCCTCGGCGTTTTTATTGAGCTGATCACTTCCTTGCAAGAGCAGACGAAAGACTTGGAATTGCACGAACAGTTTGATCACGTGCTGGAGCGCAGCGGCTTGCGTGCGTTTTATTCGCAAGAATCAAAAGGTCAGGTCGATTCCAAACTGGAAAATCTGGACGAATTGGTCTCGGTTGCAACGCGTTTTCAAAGACGTGATGATGAAGCCAGCCAAGGCATGACCGAGCTGGTCGAATTCTTGAGTTACGCCTCCTTGGAAGCAGGCGAAGGCCAGGCGCAGGATGGCGAAGATGGCGTGCAGTTGATGACATTGCACAGCGCAAAAGGCTTGGAATTTCCGTTGGTGTTTTTAACCGGGCTGGAAGAGGGCTTGTTTCCAAGCAATCGTGCGGTAGAAGAAAATGGGCGCCTCGAAGAAGAACGCCGTCTGGCCTATGTAGGCCTGACCCGCGCCCGTGAAAAATTAATTTTGACTTACGCCGAAACCCGCCGCTTGCACGGTATGGAAATGTACGGCACGCCATCACGCTTCCTGCGTGAAATTCCGGCGAACTTATTGCATGAAGTGCGACCAAAAGTGAATGTAGCGAAATCCAGTTTCAATTCAGCCTACAACAATAACCGCATGTCAGAACCAGCTTCCGGAGGCTTGAAACTCGGCCAACGCGTTTCACATGCCAGCTTCGGTGTCGGCATCGTGATGGATTGCGAAGGCAATGGCGCTCACGCCCGCGTGCAAGTTAATTTTGAAAATGCCGGAAGCAAGTGGCTGGTATTGGCGTATGCGAATTTGTCACCAGCCTGATCGAGCTTCTGTGGGAGCCGATTTATCGGCGATGCGATATCAACACTGATCAGATGGTGGTTCTAGCCAAATTGCATTCCAATATGGATAATCTCCAATACGGCGACATAATTTTGCACGGATCGGATTCATTACTATGTAGCGGGCCACATTTTGTAAATCTTCCTCCTTTCGCAGCGCACGATCGTGAAAGCCCTTTTGCCATAAGTCTTGACGATTAGGTAGAGTTACTTTGATTGACCGCGTAAGTTGTGCCTTTACTCGCCCAATTATTGTTTTAAGGGGCTCGGAACCATCTATGTGTATGAGCCCATGGAAGTGGTCAGGCATCAATACCCAGCATAATAATTTGGCGCTAGGCCAAATCTCTTTTGTTTGAATATGTTTGCAAAATTGCGATGCTAGTTCAAAGTTATTAAATAGTGGTTCCCGATTTATCGTATTAAATGTAACAAGATAAATTTGATTTTCAATTGAATGCCTTCCCTTTCTCAAGTTACTTGAGCCTTTGAAAAAAGAGTTTCGAAAATCTACTCCGTCTGACAGTGCTTGCATTTTAAACCTCGCTAATTGTCAGTCAAGGTTAAACGAGTGCTTGAGAAGTAATGTCAGGGAATATCACAATGCTGTGTAAGGCTACCTGGGTGATTTTATCGCCGATGAATCGGCTCCCACGGTTAAATCATGTAATAAAAAAGCCGACCTAAGTCGGCTTTTTTATTGACGTAGAAATAAGTTTATTTATTACCAACATTATCCACAACCCGCTGCATATGTTCTTCAAGCGCTTGTTGCACTTTGTCTTCGGCATTCAGTGGCGTGTAGTCAATTTTTTCACGGAAGCCATTACCCATTGGGCGGCCACCGCGACCAAAAGGTTTTACGCTGATATATGCTGTGGTGAGGGTAGCGTTTTGTCCGTAAAAACTGATGTCTTGATTGCCGATAACATCGGCTTTTACGCGCACGATAATATCGGCACGTTTGCTATTCACCGATTGAAAACCGGCTTCGCTGAGTTTGTCTTCAATCATTTGTTGTGCCGGTATCATCAGTGCTGGATCACCATTGGTAATGACGGCAAAGGTATGGCCGCCGCTGCTGGAGGCCTGATTGTCATTATTCTCGATGCGGTCTTTGATTCTTTCACCTACACGTCCGCGGAGCATGGTGTTGGCGGCCGAAGAATTATCAGGAATCGTCGTCACTGGCGTGGTATCGGCCGTTTGATTGCTTGGTTCACTGCTGGAGTTATTGTCGGCAGTGCTGTTGCTATCGGGCGTTTCTACAGCGGTGGTTTGAGTACTGGTAGCGGCTTGAGTACTTGGTATAACGGCAGTCACCGGTGCCGTTATCGATGCAGATTCGGTACTTGCTACTGCGCTGGTATCGGGCAATGCATTATTGGCGAGCGTGGTTTCTTCCGCCGGAGCGACAGGTTTGAAAATACTGTACAAGCCCCAGGCACCGCCAACGAAAAATAGAGCCAAGATGGCAGCAAGGGCGATCCATTTTCCGGCACCAGAACCTGATGATCCTTGCGGTGCTATTTGCGTAACACCCGGTCGCGTGCTGCCTTGTGCGGTAGTCACTGCAGACGGTGGCGCAGCGGTGGGTGCATTACCCACATTCGGCGGTGGTGTTGGCGCACGCATTACGCCGGGGGTTATCGGCGTTGCCATGCCGATTAAAGTGGCGGCAGGGCCCGAAGGTGGCAAAGTTTTTAACTTGAGCGGGCCGCCTAGTTTTATCAGTGGATGTTTTTCCAGGTCTTCGATTAATGCTTCGGTACTTTGATAGCGATCCATCGGCTCTTTTTCAAGCATGCGCGACAAGATGGCAGCCACTTCAACATCGACATCGGAATTTAATTCACGCACATCGGGGATTTGCGACTGCACAACATCAAGCATGAGTTTGAGCGGGCTTTCATCCGAAAACGGTGTGCGGCCAGTCAGCATTTCAAATAACACGATGCCGAGTGCAAAAATATCGGAGCGCTGATCGACCGATTTACCCAGACACACTTCCGGCGATAAATAACCCGGGGTACCAACAAATTCGCCGGTGCCGGTGAGCTTGCTATTGAAATCATGATTGGCGAGCGCGATGCCGAAATCGGCAATCTTGATTTGCCCACGTTGGCTGAGCATTAGATTCCCGGGCTTGATATCGCGATGGATAACGCCGTGCTCATGCGCAACCGATAAACCCTTTGACGATTGGTGCAATATTTTTAACGCATCGGCTACCTGCAAACGACCTTCACGCTTAATAACCGCCGAAAGCGATTCACCATCGACAAATTCCATCACGAAAAACGGCTGGTTGTTATCTTGGCCAATTAAATAAATCTGGATGATATGCGGATCGTTGAGCGATGCCATCGAGCGGGCTTCCCGCAAAAAGCGTTCAACCAAAGTCTGGTCGTGCGCCAATGCGGGCGACAGCTCTTTAATAGCGACGTAGCGAGTGAGTGCGGGCTCGTAAGCTTTATAGACCACGCCCATACCGCCGCGGCCGAGTTCAGAGACAATTTCGTAATGACCAATATGTGTGCGCATGATTACTCCTATAACGGCATGTTAGACCGACAGAGGCCACTTCGGTAGATGTATTGGGTAAACTGAGGTTCACCTGGGAGGGATTATGAAACGACGTGATTTAGTAAAGGTTGCCGGCGTAGCGGCGGTAGCGGCTGGTTTGACAGCCTGTGGTACAAAATCAGGCGGAAACTCTGTTGCCGCCAAGTCTGATCTCAAGCTGCAGTGGAAAATGGTGACTTCGTGGCCCACCAATTTTCCGGGTCTTGGCACTGGCGCCGCCGCCTTGGCAGAAATGATTAGCAAAGCCAGCGGTGGCCGCATAACCGTCAAAGTATTTGGCGCCGGTGAAATGGCCTCGGCCTTTGAAGTGTTCGATATGGTCGGACGCGGCACCGCACAGATGGGTCATAGCGCGAGTTATTACTGGAAAGGAAAAATGGCGGCCGCACCTTTTTTCAGCGCGTATCCGTTTGGATTAAATGCGCAGGAAATGAATGGCTGGCTTTATGCCGGTGGCGGGCTCGAGCTTTGGCGTGAATTGTATGCGCCACATGGCGTAGTACCGTTCCCTGCAGGCAATACCGGCGTGCAAATGGCGGGTTGGTTTCGCAAGGAAATTAAATCGGTCGCCGATTTAAAAGGCTTGAGCATGCGCATACCGGGCCTGGGTGGCGAAGTGTTTGCCCGTGTCGGCGGCACTCCACAGAATATTCCGGGCGGCGAAATTTTCTCGGCATTGCAGTCGGGCGCCATCGATGCCGCCGAGTGGGTGGGACCTTATAACGATCTGGCCTTCGGCCTGCACAAAGTCGCACCGTATTGCTATTACCCCGGTTGGCATGAGCCGGGCTCGACGCTGGAATGCATCGTTAATAAAGAAGCGCTTGAAATTCTGCCGGAAGATTTGCAACAAATTGTCGCCGATTGTTGCCAGGCAACCAATGTGCAAATGCTGTCGGAATACACCGCCCGTAACCAGCAAGCACTCGAAAAATTAAAACAGGAACCCGGCGTTAAATTTTTGCCCTTGCCGGTCGATGTGTTGGCAGCGTTGAAAGCAGCTTCCTTGTTGGTGCTAGCCGATGTTGCCGCCTCTGATCCGATGGCGAAAAAAGTATATGAGTCTTTGCAGAAATTCCAGACCAGTGCGAAAGCCTGGCATGAGGTTTCGGAAGAAGCGTTTTACGCTGCAAGGCGCTGAATGCTCAATCGCAGGAGGACCTTGGGTGCGGCGTATTTCTGTGGGAGCGCCCGTCAGGCGCGAATGGCCTGCGCCGATGTTTGAAGTCATTAGCCCTCTGACAACCACATTTTTGGACGATGGAAATTTATTTATTTTAAATTACCATTCGTAGATACCATCTCTCCCATACGCCTGCAAGTCGATTTAAGTGGCTTGTAGACAGTACTCGGTTTGATGCTTCAACACCCCAAAACACTGGTGCACCAGTTTTCGCATCGCAGCGCCTAGCGCCTGCATTTTGTTTTTTCCATT
>JAYSXB010000222.1:0-8975 GCA_043717775.1 Arenimonas sp. | reverse complement strand
CTATACAGGGCATGCGCGCGCAGGCCCTGTATAGCCAGATTGCCCTGCACGCCGAATATGGCGGCGTGGTACCTGAGCTGGCCAGCCGTGACCATGTGCGCAAGCTTTTGCCGCTTGTGCGCCAGACTTTAGCCGAAGCGGATCTGGCAATTTCAGACATCGATGCCGTGGCATTTACTGCTGGCCCGGGCCTGATCGGCGCACTTTTAGTCGGCGCCGCTGCCGGACGCGCCATGGCCTGGGCTTTGGATGTGCCTGCCATCGGTGTACACCATATGGAAGGCCATTTATTGGCGCCATTAATGGAAGAAAATCCGCCCAAGCCGCCCTTTGTGGCTTTGCTGGTGTCGGGAGGCCATACCCAGATGGTATTGGTCAAAGCCATTGGTGAGTATCAATTACTGGGCGAAACCCTGGACGATGCCGCCGGCGAAGCCTTCGATAAGACCGCCAAGATGATGGGCTTGCCTTATCCCGGGGGGCCGGAGCTCGCCAAATTGGCTGAAACCGGCACGCCGGGCAACTATAAATTTTCGCGCCCGATGACCGACCGTCCCGGCCTGGATTTTAGTTTTTCCGGCCTGAAAACACAGGTATTGCTGGCCTGGCAGAAATCCGACAAGACCACCGAAACCCGCGCCGATATTGCCCGTGGTTTTGAAGATGCCGTGGTCGATACCCTGGCGATTAAATGCGAGCGGGCTTTGCGCGAATGTGGCTCGAATACCTTGGTGGTGGCCGGTGGCGTGGGTGCGAACGAGCGCCTGCGCGCGAAATTGGCCGTTACATGCGAAAAATTAGGCGGGCAAGTGTATTTTCCGCGCCCGGAATTTTGTACCGATAATGGCGCGATGATCGCTTTTGCCGGGGCCCTGCGTCTACAGGCGGGCCAGCACGAAAGCCCGGCCATCACGGTGCAAGCACGCTGGGATATGGCAAGCTTGTCTTCGGTTTAATTTGCTGCGACTTAACTGCTGGGGTGTGTTCTGGCGCACTGAGTAGTTTCAACAAATCATTAGAATTAAAATGAAAGTGGTGCGAGAGGGTGTGCTTTAGCGCACCGGTTACTTTCAATCGCGGCTAAAGCCGCTCCAACAAAGAACGGAATTATGGACAAGGTTTTTATTGAAGCACTGGAAATTGAATGCGTTATCGGCATTTACGATTGGGAGAGAAAAATAAAACAACCCATCATGCTCGATATTGAAATGGCATTCGATAATCGCAAGCCTGCGGCGAGCGACAGCATCGAAGATACGCTGGATTACAAAGCCGTCAGCAAACGCTTGATTCAATTTGTCAGCGAATCCGATTTTGGTTTGGTCGAAAAACTGGCCGAACAATGTTGCAAGATTATTCTTGAAGAATTCAAAGTCTCGAACGTCACGTTGAAACTCAGCAAAATCGGTGCCGTGCGCGGCGCCAAAGCCGTGGGTGTGATGCTGGAGCGTAGTGCTTGAGCAAGCGCTTGCACGAGGCGTATTTAAGTTTGGGTTCCAATGAAAACCCGAAGCATTATTTAAAGCTGGCCATTGAAGCGCTTAAAAATACATTTGGCGAAGTACTGTTATCACCGGTTTATCGCACCCCCGCCGTAGGCTTTGACGGGCCAGACTTTCTGAATTCCGCAGCGCGCATTAAAACAAATATGGATGTCTTCGCATTGGACGTGTGGCTGCATGAGCTGGAAGATTCCCATGACAGAAGGCGCGATGTGCCACGTTATTCCAGTAGAACCTTGGATATCGATATTATTTTTTTTGATGATTTAATTATTTCCGGGCCAGGCAATCTTTGTATTCCCAGGCCGGAACTCAAACATCCTTTTGTCCTGAAACCATTGGCAGATATTGCGCCAGATTTTCGTGACCCGGTATCTGGAAAAACACTCGCCCGCAGCTGGGCCGAGCATCCCAATTTCAAGCACGGCTTTATCGAAGAATATATTTATTGAGTCTGATTGTGGGAGCGGCATCAGCCGCGAATGCATGACATTTATCGATAGCACGAAAGAAATCCCTACAAAAAATCGATCCCGCTTCCGATATATCGCCAAAGGCAAATAAGCCAACCTCCCGTGGGAGCGCCCGTCAGGCGCGAATGTCTGGTCAACGGGGGAATAATGAAAATTGGTCCAGATACTTCAGGCTACAAGGCATTGCGGCGGCATCGGTTTTCATCGCCTAATCAAATCTATTTGATTACTTTCACAACAGACAAGCGGCAGCCTGTGTTTTTAGAAAATGATCCGGCAGCACGCATTTTTTGCGTGGCGCTCAATGACCCTCGACTTTGGCAGGAAGCCAAGCTCATGTGCTGGGTGTTGATGCCAGACCATGCGCATTTGCTGATACAGATTGGCGATAAAGAGTCGGTATCAGAATTGATCAATCGATTAAAAACGAATACTGCCAGAAAAGTAAATTTTGCACTTGGCAGAAAAGATCGCTTTTGGGGAAAAGGCTTTCATGACAGAACTATCCGTTCTGAGGAAAATGTTGTCGATGTTGCTCGCTACATCGTGATGAATCCGATCAGGGCAGGGCTTGTGAAAAGTGCAGGAATGTATCCGTATTGGAATGCGATTTGGTTGTAGCTTTCCGCAAGAAGCTTCGCGCCTGACGGACGCTCCCACAACTGGAGTTCCTGCAAGGACTTACGGCAATGCAATTCGATAGCGCTTATTCACCACACTAACAACCGGCAGCTTTTTTGTTTGATTGAAGGCATCAAACCCGATTTTCAAATCATTCCAGAACGTCCGCCATTGCGAGTGCTGCCAATCGATTTTTGTGCTGTCGAAACGAAACGGAAAAACATGCACATCAATATTTTTTTGCCCGCCACGCAGGGCGGCTTCGATCAAGGTGTAAATCTCTTCGATATTCTCGTCGCCCATGGCATAGCAGCCAATCGAAACGCAGTTGCCATGCACCATCAAATAATTGCCGGTGCGGCCATTGGCGCGGTCATAGGCATTGGGATAACCTAGATTGAATGCCAGGTGATAGCTGCTGTAAGGGTTGAGTTGGTCAAGACCCACTCGATAAAAACCTTCCGGCGATTGACCGTCGCCTTCTTTTATTTTCGGTCCGAGTTGGCCGGAAAAAGTGCAGATAGGATAGCTGTGAAACAGGACAAATTTATCGTTTTGTTTGACCCAGACTTCAAGCACTTTTTCGGATTTGAATATGCGAATAAAAACCGGGTTGCCATAGGCCAGTTTTTTTTCCTTAAGTGCAGTGACTAATGCAGGCTTGACTCGTTGCACTGTCTGCTCTGCAACACTCGTAGCGAAAGCCGAGTTGCTGCAAAGGAGAAAAAGCAGTAAGGCAAGTAAATAATGTTGAAGTCGAATAGTCATAATCAGATATTCAAATGACGTCCGCCATCAACCCGAATAATTTGCCCTGTGCAATAACTGGCATCCTGAATTAACCAGCGTACTGCTTCGGCAATTTCTTCCGGGCTACCAGAGCGGTGCAAAGGCGTGTCGGCTAGCATGGCATTTTTGTCGGCTTCAGGTTTTCCGGCGTCGGGCCATAAAATCGCGCCCGGTGCAATGCCATTAACGCGAACACTGGGAGCCAATTCTTTTGCCAGTGATTGCGTCATCATTGCCAGCGCAGCTTTTGCCATGCAATAGACCGTGTGGTTTTTATGTGGACGCTCGGCATAGATATCAACAATGCTTACAATGCTGCCCTTGCTCGCCTGTAAATGCGGTGCTGCGGCCTGCGACAGAAAAAACGGCGCCCAGGCATTTGAGGCAAATAATTTTTGCCAATCAGAATCTTGTGTAGTGCCAATGGGCGTTGGAAAAAAACTGCTGGCATTATTCACCAAGGCATCAAGACGACCGAAGCGACCGACGGTTTTCGCGATCATTTCTGGCAGACGATCAAACTCACTTAACTCGGCCTGCAATATCAGTGTGCTGTCGGGTCGAATCAATTCCAATTCTTTCCGTAATTGTTCGGCTTCCGCTGCCGAGTTTCTATGATGAATCGCAACAGAAAAACCCTGTCGGTGTAAACGCTGAGCGATGCTGCGACCAATACGCTTGGCGGCACCGGTAATCAAAACAACAGGAGCGGTTTGCATAAACTCATCCAGGCTAAGAAGTGAAGCGGCCACCAGCTTGCCATGACTTCTGGCGCTTGTGTATTTTCCATGATTTGACGCAATAATAAGCTGCCATAATGGCTGACAACATGTCTAAGGAGTGTCGAAATGTTTGCGAAGTTTTCGCGCAGTTGGGAATTGGTAAAAGCCAGTGCAGCGGTATTGCGTTCGGATAAGGAATTGCTGGTTTTCCCGGTGGTCTCCGGCTTTGCAGCCTTGATTGTGTTGGCAACTTTTGCCATCCCCGTCGTCAGCTTGAAGCTATTTGAAGGCGGCACTGGGCCGCTGGGCTATGTGCTTGGGTTCCTGTTTTACCTTTGCCAGTACTTCGTCATTTTCTTTTTCAACTCGGCGCTTGTGGGCGCTGCGATGATTCGTTTGAATGGTGGCGACCCCACAGTGGCCGATGGTCTGCGAATCGCACGTGAGCGTATGTTGCCGATTCTGGGCTATGCCGCGATTGCTGCAACGGTTGGATTATTGCTGCAATTCCTGAAAAACAAGGACAACTTTGTTATCCGCATGCTCGGTAGTTTATTGGGTACCGCCTGGACGGTGGCAAGTTTTCTGGTGGTGCCGGTGCTGGTCGCCAACAAAATAGGCCCAATAGATGCCGTCAAGAAAAGCATCGAATTACTGAAAACTACCTGGGGTGAAAACGCTGTCGGCCAATTAGGTATTGGTTTTGTGTTCGGTTTCATTATGGCCGGCGTGATTATTGTTGGCGCCCTTTTGAGTATTCTCGGCTTCACGGTATCGCCCTATTTGGGTGGCTCATTAGTCGCTTTGACAATTTTGACCGCATTGACGGTAGCCATTATTCAAAGCGCTTTGTCTGGCGTTTACGCGGCTGCCTTGTATCGCTTCGCCAATGACGGTGTTGCACCGCAGGGTTTTGAGAGTATGGGCTTGCAAACAGCGTTTCAAGCCAAGTAGGAGGGACTTCTAGTCCCGATTCTCAACGTTGTAGGAGGGACTTCTAGTCCCAACTTTCAACGTTTTCGCGAAGTTCAAAACTCGCCTCTGCAAAGAGGCGGGTTTTTTTGTGGCTTTTGCGTAGGGGCGCTCACGAGCGCGACAAGCACGGCACTGTCTATTAGTCTCGCAGGGTTATCGCGCTCGTGAGCGCTCCTACGTAAAAGCTTAAAAGCCGCTCGCTATCGCGACGGCTTTACCGGAAAATACCGGCATGAAAATATCACTTCCCGAAGCCAGCCCGGAAGCGCTCGCGCACAGCCAGGCTTTCGTCAAAGTACTGCAACAATATATTCGTGAAAACAGCGGCGCGATTGCTTTCTCGCGTTTTATGGAGCTAGCACTGTATGCGCCCGGCATGGGCTACTACAGTGCGGGCGCCAGAAAGTTTGGTGCCGACGGTGATTTTGTTACTGCACCGGAATTGGGTTCGGTATTTGCACAATGTATTGCACGCGCAAGTGCAAAAGTTTTGCAGCAGCTGGAAGGCGAAACAATTTTTTTCGAACTCGGTGGTGGTAGCGGTGCGTTTGCCGAGCATGCGCTGAAACATTTTTCGGTATTGAATGTGTTGCCAACGCGCTATTGCATTCTGGAACCTAGCGCCGATTTACGTGAACGCCAGCAACAGCGATTGAAAGAAAATCTATCGGCAGAATTATTTTCATGTTGCGAATGGCTCGATGGCCCATTTGAAAATAAATGGCAGGGCGTACTGTTTGCCAATGAAGTGCTGGACGCCTTGCCGACACCACGTTTTGTCGTGCACGAAGGCGAGGTCTATGAAGAAATGGTAGTGCTGGATGCCGATGAAGATTTTATTCGCGTTGATCAGCCAGCAGATGCTTTATTGCGCGCCGCTGTTCGTCATGTTGAACGTGATATTGAAACACCGCTACCGGAAAATTACCGTTCGGAAATATTGCCTCAGTTGCCTTACTGGATCCAGGCCGTCGGAGGCTTAATTGAAAAAGGCGCGATGCTGTTCGTGGATTATGGCTATCCACGTAGTGAATATTATTTGCCGGAACGCAATGACGGTACTCTGGTTTGTCATTATCGTCACCATGCTCATAACGACCCGTTTTATTTGCCGGGTTTGCAAGACATTACCGCTTTCGTCGATTTTACAGCCGTTGCAGAAGCGGGCGTGAATGCCGGTTTCGATCTATCGGGATATTGCGCACAGACCGGATTCTTAATTGGCAATGGGCTTGCGGAAATTACCCAGGCCCTTGAGCGCAATGCCGATGAAATTGCGTTGTACCGATTGCATCAGGAAATAAAAAAACTGACACTGCCCGGTGAAATGGGCGAGCGTTTCCAGGTGATCGGATTCCAACGGGATGTCGAATTTCGGGATGCGTTTGCTGTTGGCAATTTATCGAGGCGCCTGTGATGCGGGCATTTGCAAAACCCAAGCTATGGCTTGGCATCTGGATATTCGGCTGGTTGCTTTGCGTGGTGTTGTCGATGATAACGCCGCCCACTATTTCGATTGATGTTGATAACAGCGACAAGATTGGCCATTTTCTTGCCTACGGCAGCTTATCGGCCTGGGCGGTGATGCTGTTTCAAGAAAAACGTAGTTGGATTTTATGTGCGGTGGCTTTGATTTGTCTGGGCATTGCGATGGAATTTGCCCAAGGCTATTTGACTACCACGCGCATGATGGATTGGCATGATGCAGCAGCCAATACGATAGGCATTGGCTTGGGTTTTTGTGTGAGTTTCTTGCCGATGCAGTTTTGGTTGCAGCGGATGGACCGGAAAATTTTTCAGAATAAATAAATTATCGATAAACGACTGCTATATTTTTTCGTGGGAGCGTCCGTCAGGCGCGAAAGATCTGGCGGGATTTTTCGCGCCTGACGGGCGCTCCCACGGATTACATCGCGGTCGTGATTGCCTTGATGCGCGCGCGCTGCATTGCTTCGCTGATTTGCGGGCCTTGTAATCCAGTGCTATCAATATCTTTAAATGTCACCAACATTGCCGCTACGTGAAATTTATTCAGTAAGGCGCGTGATGGGTATGCCACCTCTTGCAAGCCAAGCCGTCCACGTTTATCAGCTTCGCACACTAATCCCAGTTGATCGATGCGTTCGGGTTTACGAAAGCCATCGCAGCGGGAGATCAGGTCGTGCACGGTGCTGGCTTTCATTTCATCGAGTCGATGAATATTCAAGTGTTCGCGACAAACGATTTCTGCCAGATCGCGATATTCGATCGGCACCTTGAAGCGTTGGCAAAGAATAGCTAAAGGTTTCAGTCCGCTCTTTTCGTGGCCAATATGCTTAGGCAAATCTTCTTTCGGAGATAAGGCTTTACCAAGATCATGGGTCAAGGCTGCAAATCCGATCAAGGCATTGCCAGGCGCGAGCTGTGCCGCCATATCGCAGACCATTTGTGTATGCAGACCGGCATCGACTTCGGGGTGGTATTCAATGCGTTGTGGTATGCCAAATAAAGCATCAATTTCCGGAAACAGAATTTTCAAGGCACCACAATCGCGCAGCGTCTGGATAAAAGCCGACGGCCGGGTTTCTTCCAGTGCACGTTTTAATTCTTGCCAGACCCGTTCCGATACCAGTGCATCGACTTCGCCACTGCTCACCATGCTGCGCATCAATTCGAGCGTTTCTGGCGCAATGCTAAAACCCAGCTCGGCAAAGCGTGCCATAAAACGGGCGGCTCTTAAAATGCGAACCGGGTCTTCGGCAAAGGCGGGTGACACATGACGCAAAATTTTATTTTTAATATCCTGCTGGCCGTTGAACGGATCGATCAGGTTTCCATTTTCATCCTGCGCGATGGCATTGACGGTGAAATCGCGGCGGATTAAATCTTGCTCAAGCGTGACATTGGAATCGGTATGAAATACGAAGCCGTGATAACCGGCAGCCGTTTTTCTTTCGCTGCGCGCGAGTGCATATTCTTCTTTGGTTTGCGGATGCAAAAAAACCGGGAAATCTTTCCCGACCGGCAGGTAGCCAAGCGCTAACATTTTTTCTGGCGTGGCGCCGACGACGACATAGTCATGGTCGCCAGCCACGCGGCCTAGTAAGGCATCACGTACTGCGCCACCGACTAAATAGGTTTTCATTTGCAAGTATATTGTGCCAGCAATGCGAGGATTTCCTTGGCGGTATCGCCACGGCCAAACGTCCGCCGAATAGGCTCAAGCTGGCTTGCGATGTGCAGCGCCAATTCCGATTCCATATCGAAATGGCCGGCATTTTCAAAGGTAAACATGACGATACTGCGGTAGGGAATATTCAAGTATTCAACCTTGCTGCCGGTAATGCCTTGCTTGTTCGACAAAATCAAACGCCGATCGGTAAATACAAATAAATCACGAATTACTGCATAGGCTTTTACCAGCTGTTCACCCGGCGCCAATAACGGGCCAAATTCGTCTTGTAATTTATCAAGATTACGTTCGCTGGCATTGCCCAATAACTGATCTAGAATTCCCATGCTTATCCTTTATTATTTTAGCGGTCGGCACGATTGCGGTCGTAGCGGGCTTGTCGATCATCGCCATGACCAAGAATATCGGGCAATATTTCCTGAACCCGGGTCGGGCGGATATTCAAACGATAAAGACCATCGACGCCACCAACTGAATCGGTCAGCAAGGAGCGAAAATTATCCGATGAAAACGGTTTGCCTGGCACAAAATCAAACACCATCGCCTGCAAGCGGCCAAGAACATCAGGCAAAGGGACAATAATAGTTTTTAATCCAAGTTGTTGCGCCGACATGCGGACGATTTGTTTCAGTGTGAAAATCTCGCCGCCATAAAGCTCATAGACTTCGCCGATGGTTTTTTTATCGCTCAGTGCTTGTCGAAAGGCTTGCACCACATCGCC
>JAYSXB010000221.1:0-8986 GCA_043717775.1 Arenimonas sp. | reverse complement strand
GCGACCAATGAAATTTGTCCCGAGGGCAAACTGACCGGAATATTTTCGTAGCCGTGAATGCGGGCAATTTCTTCGATTAAATCTTCTTCGATTTCAATATCGAAACGTCGTGTCGGCGGAGTGACCTGCCAACCTTGATCAACATTGCGTACCTGCATGCCCAGCGCTTTGAAAATGCGCTCGACTTTTGCATCTTCAACACTAATGCCAAGCACGCGCAGTAAGCGAGAACGACGCAATAAAACTGGAGCAGGATTCGGTAAATGTTCGACTAACTCGGCTTCGGTAATTTCGCCGGCATTACCGCCCATGATTTGCAGAACCAATTCAGTGGCGCGCTCCAGCGCAATGCGTGGCATGGCAGGGTCAACACCACGCTCGAAGCGATGTGAGGCATCGGTATGCATGCCTAATTTACGTGAGCGACCAATAATCGCGCTTGGCGCGAAATGGGCGGCTTCAAGAAATACCTTTGTCGTAGTTTCGGTAACGCGAGTATCAAAGCCACCCATCACACCGGCCAATGCCACGACTTTTTCATTATCGGTAATCGTTAAAAAACCGGCATCCAATTCAACTTCGCGTTCATCGAGCAACTTACATTTCTCACCGGCTTTCGCGTAGCGCACGCCGATCGGGCCACTCAATGTATCGGCATCAAAAGCATGCATGGGTTGCCCTAATTCGAGCATGATGAAATTAGTGATATCCACCAGCGGACTGATTGGACGCAAGCCGGCACGTTTCAATTTTTCAGTTAGCCAGAGCGGGCTTTTTGCATTCTGATTTAAACCTTCAATCACTCGACTGCAGTAACGTGGGCAATCGGCACCGGCATTTAATTGGACATCGAATTTTAAGTTTGAAGTGATTTTAGCTTCGGGAATTTGCAAGGCTTCAACCTGCGCACCGAACGCTGCGGCCACATCGAAGGCCACACCACGCACGCTGAAACAATCGGCACGGTTTGGCGTGAGTTTCAATTCAAAACTGGCATCTGGCAAACCGAGATATTGTGAAAGCTGCGCTCCTACTGGTGCATCAGCAGGCAATTCCAATAAGCCGGAGGCATCTGGATCGATCATCAATTCTTTTGCCGAACACAGCATGCCGAAAGATTCGGTTCCACGCAGTTTGGCGGCTTTTATTTCCAAACCACCGGGCAACAAGGCACCGACTGTCGCTAATGGTGCTTTTAAACCAGTACGCGCATTAGGAGCACCGCAAACAATTTGTACCGGCGTACCGCTGCCGATATTGACGCTGCACACTTGCAGGCGATCAGCTTCGGGATGTTTTTCCGCCGAAAGTATTTCTGCAACGACAACGCCCTTGAGCGCGGCACCGATTTCTTCGAGTGCTTCTACTTCAAGACCAATAGCGGTCAATCGCGCAGATAATTCTTCGCGCGTGGCATCTACTTTTACATGTTCACGTAACCAGCTTTCCGGGAATTTCATTTTTTATCCGTAGGGTACGCTCAAGCGCACCGATTTACATTGTCGCAATGGTGCGCTTGAGCGCACCCTATAATATTTTTTTACGCAAACTGCTTCAAAAACCGCGTATCGTTTTCAAAAAAGCTACGCAAATCATTGACGCCATAACGCAGCATGGCAAAGCGTTCGACACCCAAGCCGAAAGCAAAACCGGTGTAGCGTTCCGGGTCAATGCCGCAGTTTCGCAATACATTCGGATGCACCATGCCGCAACCTAGTACTTCTAACCAACGCGTGCTGCCATCGGGTTGTTGCCAAGCAATATCGACTTCAGCCGAAGGTTCAGTGAAAGGAAAATAGCTCGGACGAAAACGCATTTCGAAATCGCGTTCAAAAAATGCGCGAACAAATTCGGTAAGCGTGCCTTTCAAATCCGCGAAGCTCGAGGTTTCATCGATCAACAAACCTTCGACCTGATGAAACATCGGCGTATGGGTTTGATCGGAATCGGAACGATAGACCTTGCCCGCGGCAATCATCCTTAACGGCGGTTTGTTTTCAGTCATAAAGCGAACTTGCACGCCAGAGGTATGAGTGCGCAAGACGCGGCCATCGGGAAAATAAAAGGTATCGTGCATCGCACGTGCCGGATGATGCGGCGGAAAATTCAGCGCTTCGAAATTGTGGAAATCATCCTCGATTTCAGGGCCGTCGGCTAATTGATAACCCAGGCGCGCGAAGATATCTGTGATGCGTTCTAGCGTGCGCGACACAGGATGCAAATTACCGCGCTCCGAACCACGACCGGGCAATGTAATATCAATTTTTTCCGATGCCAGACGATGCTCGAATGCGGCTTCTTCAAGCCTATGCTTGCGAACCGAAATAGCTTCTGCCAGTTGTTCCTTGGCACGATTTACCGCTTCGCCCGCTAACTTACGTTGATCGGGTGGCAATGTGCCGAGCTGTTTTAATTGGCTGGTAATGCTGCCGGATTTTCCCAGCAAATTTACCCGCACAGAATCAAGCTCATCCAGCGAGATGCTAGCTTCAATACTTTGCAGTGCCGATTGGGTTGCCGCTTCGATATCACTCATGCCGATCTCGTTTTTTTATCAAGATTTCTTGTTTAAAAAGCAGAAGGGGAAAGACTTGCGCCTTTCCCCTTGCGTGTTGCATGTGTAGGAGCGACGGAAGTCGCGACCCACGATATTGCTTACGCCGCGAGTGCGCTCTTTGCTTTTTCGGCAATCAGGCCGAAAGCATTGATGTCATGAATCGCGAGATCAGCCAGCGCCTTGCGGTCAAGCTTGATGTCTGCTTTGAGCAAACCATTCATGAAGCGACTGTAGCTCAAACCATAAATGCGGGCGGCGGCATTAATACGCACGATCCACAAGCTACGGAATTGACGTTTCTTTTGTTTACGACCGATGTAGGCATATTGGCCGGCTTTGGTGACGGCTTGTTTTGCTACACGGAAAACTTTACGACGGGCGTTGTAATAGCCTTTCGCGAGTTTGATAATTTTTTTGTGACGGGCTCTTGCCGTAACACCACGTTTTACGCGTGCCATAGTTCAATCTCCTGATTTATAGGTAAGGCAACATGCGGTCTAAACGGCCGGAATCTTCTTTGCGAACGATGTTCGTCGCGCGAAGGCCGCGTTTACGCTTTGTCGACTTCTTGGTGAGGATGTGACTACGGTTTGCATGGCCGCATTTGTACTTGCCGGAAGCAGTTTTCCGGAAGCGCTTTGCAGCCCCGCGATGGGTTTTGATTTTAATCTTTGCCATTGTGAGGTCCTTATCGTTTTATTTGACTGATTCAGGTGGTGGCCTTCGCCACTCTTTCCGTCCTACCCGCATCTGTTTTGTAGATCATTGATTCAGAAAGAATTAATGACAGGTCCATAGTGACTTTGCCCGATGTTCTGGGCCCGGATGCCGTACCCGGAACTCAGCCTAGGCCAAGAACCGGCAATTATGCAGGAAACTCAGGCACTTAGGCAAGATCAATTTGTGTTTTGTTGCGTGGGCGCTGGTTTACCAACGATTGATGCACCAACAACTCAGCATCGTCTAGATTTCATCGCTGGTAAACCAGCTGGCACAGCCAGCTACTGCAAAAGCCTGAGAATGCCGGGACCTCGGGACTTGGGAGCAAGCTGCAAGCCGGAACAGGCCAGCTTTGGGATCAGCCATCTTCTTTCCATCTCCAAGGCCCCGGCAAAGGGGCAATCAAAGATCCAAACCAAAGCCCAAACCAGTAGAAGATTCTGAATTAGTAAAAGCCGCACCTATGCTAAAACTACCGCGCTCACCCAAAGGCTTGGCATAACCCACCGACATGGCGCTCTCGCCAGACTGAAAGCCAAAACCCACCGCAATACGACCGTTCGCCGAACGCGCACCGGCAGCATTGCCCATCATCTGTGCCATGGCGGTTTGCATGGCGCCATTTTTATTGATGCGCTTGTCGGTTTGTTCAAATCTGCTCCAAACATCGGATTGAAAGTTGTTAAAATTGAGGTCTAGTGCATTGAGGCGACTGCCAAGGCCAGAACTCAGCGCGCCTACTCGATTGAGCTGATTTAGATTGACGGCATCGGTGCCCACGGTACCTGCGGCAACATTGGTAATTTGACGTTCGTTTTCGAATCCACCCACAGACACCGTGTTGTCGCGAGTCCCGGTCGAGGAGCCAGCGCCAATGGCGACACTATTGTTTGAATTAGCCGCAGAACTGGACCCTATTGCAACCGATTGCGAACCGGTTGCAGTCGAACTGACTCCTAACGCAACGGTTAATGTCCCGCCGGAAGTACTCCCCGCACCAAGCGCAATCGCGCCTTCGCCGGTTGCCCGGCTATCGGCACCAATCGCAACACCGCCCAAGCCAGTGACTGAGCTATTACTGCCGATTGCTACCGAATTTTCCGTGCGTGCTTGGCTGCCGCGACCATAGGCTGAGCTGCCTGCGCCCAACGCATAAGTGTCTAGACCCACCGCCGTGCTGCTGGCACCGACGGCTTGGCTGAAAGCACCAATGGCCGTGCTTGATATCCCGATGGCATCACTGGAAATACCGACAGATATACTGTCATCACCTTCGGCATAGGCGCCCTGACCCAGAGCGGTACTTCGGCTGCCGACAGCCTCGCTTGAATAACCGATTGCCGTCGCGCCGATGTTTGAAGCGATGCTGCCATCGCCATACGCCGAGGACGAACTGCCGCTAGCGACACTGTTCGCACCCACCGCCGTACTGGAAACAGCGATGGCAGCACTGGATACACCAATTGCTGTAGCGTTTACTTCAATCGCCCGACTTTGTCCTCCAATGGCGGTGCTACCTGGACCTACGGCAGCACTTAGGTTGCCGATGGCCGTCGATGCTGCCCCTGTGGCAGTCGCATTTGTACCGCACACAAAGGCAGTACTGGTGGAAACCGTCTGTCCGGTCGGCCCGGTACACGCTTGCTGCGCAATAGCATTAGCGCTGCCAAAACCGCATAGCAAACCAAGCAACGCGACACGCGTAGCGCCGCGAAATTTAACTGCTGATAAATCATTGCCTACCATAAAAATGCTCCTGTTAAGAGCCGGCAAATAACCGGCGTGCCTACCAGTCGTTATTCAAAGGCTAAAGCGGACATTGATTGAAATATTATTTTTTGAATGTACGGAGACTTTGAGTGCCTTGCTGGAAATACAGATAAAAGACTTGCATGTATCAAAAAGTCTCCTGTCTAGATGCTTTTCTTTCGCCAAACATAACCAACATGTATGCTTTGGACTTTCCATCGGGATTTTTTGGCATGGGCGAAATCACCGAAATTATCGAACAAGGTAATGCCGCCAACGGTGTTGACAGCACGGCATTGTTTAACGCGGCTTATGGCGAACTTAAAAAACTCGCGCATGCCCGACTTTCCCGAAACGGCCCCATGACTTTGCTTGATAGCACCGTATTGGTGAACGAAATCTGGCTACGCCTGGCCGATAAAAAAACTTTGCAAGTCGACACCCGCCGCCGCTTTTTTGCCTATGCGGCACAGGTTATGCGCAATGTTATTGTGGACCAAATACGCGAGCGCGCTGCATTGCGACGTGGTGGCGGTGAGCGCTTGCTGACTCTCAATACCGCGCTTGGCGATGGCTTGGCTGGCGACGATGAAGCCCTGCAGGTACACGACGCATTGGAATCCCTGGCACAGCTCGAGCCACGGCTCGCACAAGTCGTCGAGATGCGCTATTTCGGTGGCATGACGGAAGTAGAAATCGGTGAAGCTTTAGGACTGACTGAACGTACCGTGCGGCGTGATTGGGAAAAAGCGCGGTTACTACTGGCGAATATGTTCGAATAATGCTCTTTAAATAATTATTTAGAATAATGTGTCCGCTTTGTTTCTCATAACTCGTTTGGCAGTCATCGACTTTATTACGTGAACCCGCATGAAACCATTGCCCTGCTCGTTTGCTGATTGGCCGCGATTTAGCGCCTTGCTGGATGCTTGTCTTGAGGAAGCGCCCGAGGCACGGGAACAATGGCTTGAAAAGCTGCCCGAATCGGATGCTCACTTAAAAGCACCATTGCAATCGGTGATATCGAAAGCCCAATCGCTATCGGAAGGTGACTGGCTCGACCAACCAATAAGCAGTAATGCAAGTCCAGTTTCCGCATTCAATGAAGACATGTTGATTGGCCCCTGGCGTTTGCTTCGACGATTGGGACTTGGCGGCATGGGCGAGGTGTGGTTGGCAGCACGCTCCGATGGCAGCTATGCACGCGAGGTTGCACTCAAGTTGCCACATCCGCATTTATTAAGCGGCCTACTCAAAGAACGGTTTCATCGCGAGCGCGATATTCTTGCCAGACTCGAACATTTGCAGATTGCGCGTTTCTACGACGCGGGCATTGCCGAGGATGAGCAGCCTTGGCTCGCATTGGAGTACGTCGAAGGCACGCCCATCACCGATTATTGCAATACCCGTTCAATGAGCATTCGCCAACGCGTCGCACTGATGCGCGATGTGGCTTCGGCAATTCAGGTGGCACATACGCAACTCATCGTACATCGCGATTTGAAACCGGCCAATGTATTGGTAACCGCTAATGGCGAAGTGAAATTACTGGACTTTGGAATTGCAAAATTACTCGATGATGACGAACAAGATTCCGCACTAACGCAATTAGGCCATCGTGTTGCAACACCCGACTACGCCGCGCCCGAACAATTAAATGGTGATGCCGTCAGCGCAGCAACGGATGTGTATGCCATGGGAGTGATGTTATATGAACTCCTTACCGGAACGCGGCCTTTCAAGTCACGTTCGCGACTTGGCTCGATGCTCGAGGGTAATGACGAAGCACCGCTTGCTTCGAGCAAGTCAGATAGAAAAAAACGCAATGAACTCGTGGGAGATCTTGATTCGATTTTAGCCAAGGCACTGGAAAAAGCACCCGCCAGACGTTATGCCTCGGCCGATGCCTTCTCCGAAGATTTGCAACGCTATTTGAATCATCAACCTATACGTGCCCGCAGAATCGGGCGCTGGCAACGCACGCAGAAATTTGTCCGTCGCCATCGCCAGGGTGTCGTGATGGCCAGCTTGCTGTTTTGCGTTCTAGGCGCCGGCATTACGGGTGTTGTATGGCAATCGCAACGTGCCGCCGAAGAAGCGCGGCGTGCTACGGCCATTAAGGACTTTTTGATTGAAGTATTTGCCGCAAACGATCCGCGTACTGCTTCCGACCAACCGCGCGGCAACATTACTGCCAAAACAATGTTGGATAACAGTGCTGCGAAAATTGAATCGCGTTTTGCCAACGACCCCTATGTTCAGATCGAATTATTGCGTACCGTTGCCGACTTGTATGCACAGCTCGGTGAACAAGACCGATATGAGAAATACCAGCAATTGCAGCTGAAAAAAGCACGGAAATATTACGGACCATTGCATCCGAACATTCTGGATGGAGCGGTTGAAGCCGCATTGCATTCCTGCAGTAACGGAGAACACGAACAATGCAAAGAATTAGTGAATAAAGCCGACCAGCTTTTGAAAAGTGCCGGAGATAAAGACCCCGATCTACGTGCACAGTGGTGGCTGGCGAATGGCATGATGCTGCAAAACCAGGCAGGACGAGTTAACGAAGCAGGACAAGCCTACGAAAAGGCTGCAGAGTTTTATCGCATCCACAACCCAAAATCACGCGGCCGCGTGACCGCGCTGCATGAGCAAGCAGGCTTTTACAATGCTGTGATGCTTGACCCCCCGCGCGCGATTGCCACTTATAAGCAAGCCATTGCACTGGCAGAATCGCTACCGGACCGGAACGATGCAGAGTTACAAACACTGCATGGAAATCTCGGATTGGTGTATCAGCAGATCGGAAAGTTTTCAGAAGCTGCGGTAGAGTTTAAAAAATCAGCCGATATTGCCGACCGCACTACCGGCCCCGACTTCCCCACGGCATGGGGGCCGCGTGCAAACGCGGCCCGCACATTGCATTTGGCCGGGCAACGCGAAGCAGCACATCGCGAGTTCGAGCAACTGCTGCCACTGTTACCAAAAGAAAATAAAGAGGTGCTTGAAGCAATAACAGCACGCACCTATTACGGTGAGCGCCTGGTGAGCGAAGGCAGACCCAAGCTCGGCATCCCGTTATTGGAACTGGTCGAACGGGCTTACGCTAAACAGAGCGCTTACAGTTTCCAACTGCGGTTGGTCCGCCGCTACCTTGGCGAAGCCTATGCCCGTGCCGATCGTAATGAAGATGCCGAACGCCTGCTGAAAATGTCTCTCGACGGCTATTTGCAAAACCAACAAGACAGCGAACAACCGGTGATGGCAATTCGTGAAAGCTGGGGGCGCTGGCTTTTGCAAAACAATCGGTTTGACGAAGCGCAACAACAGTTTGAAAACATCGTAAAAAATTCAAACCAGCGCAAGCTCGCACATATTGCATTGGCGCATGCTGGCTTGGCGCGCGTGGCACTAGCGCAAGGAAAGAAGGACACCGCCATGCGTGAAAGCGCTTCGGCTTTAGAAATGTGGAATGACATCAGCGGCTTCCGTGATGTACGTATGCAGCCCTACTTGCAAAGAGTGCGCGCCGATGTACTGGCCGCGAACGACGAGCTTGTCGTTGCACAACAACTGGAAGATGCCGCCGCAAATGCAAGTGCGCGCTACGATCATCCCGACAGCCAAACTCGCATTCGACGCATCATGGCAGAGACGACTCGGTAGGAGTGCCTTCTAGGCCCGAAAAAATTACGCCAGATTTGAATCAGCATCGCAGATCATTCGCGGCTGACACCGCGCCCACGCAAATCATTAAAAAAATATATTTTCCGAGCATGTCCGGTTTGTGGGTCAAGGCTCCGTTCGTCAAGAGTCCTTTACGCAACGGAGTCATTCTCATGTTCAAAAAACGCCTGGCCTTGATTTCGATCATGGCATTTACTTTCTGTGCAAGCACCGCGATCGCAGCCGCATCGAAAGACCGACCAGCCCTGCCCCGCAAAACCGGCGATG
>JAYSXB010000023.1:0-2308 GCA_043717775.1 Arenimonas sp. | reverse complement strand
CGACTTTGCAGCGCTGCGCTGGCTTTCGGCACAATTGCGACCACGCAAAAAACTCGTATTTCAAGAAATTCCATTGTTGCTACTGCGATTATTATTATTGATCGCACTCGCCGTGTTTCTTGCAAAACCGGTGTCGCTGCAATCGGGATCACCAAAACGTTGGGTTGTTGTCGTGCCGGGCAGCGCTGTCAGCGCCGCGAAGAATTTGCCTGCCTATAAAAAAACGGAATGGAAAGCACCGGAATGGCATTGGCTGAGCCCGGGTTTTCCGGACTACGAAAATAAACCAGACGGTTCGAGTATTCCTGTCAGCAGCTTATTGCGTGAACTGGATGCACAACTTCCTGCCAACACCGCACTAACGATTTTCGTTCCCGAAGAATTGGCGGGCCTCGACGGCGAACGTATTCGCTTAAGTCGCAAAGTGGAATGGAAAATTGTTCCGGGAAAGCAAAATTCCGTCACCCCCGCACAGGCGGGGGCCCAGAAACTCAACGCTTCGGATGCAATTTCGCTGGGTCCCCGACAAGAGCACTCGGGGATGACGAAATTATTTTTGAATAGTGATCAAGCAACTCGAATTCGTTTTGCCATTCGCCATGACAATAAACATCTCGATGAAGCAAGGTATTTCCGTGCCGCTTACGTGGCCTGGCAAGCAGAAAATAGACCGGACGAAAAAGATGCGGTTGATAGCGCCGATATTGCTTCGCCTCTGAAACAAAACAGCAACTCATTAGTTTGGTTGGCTGCCGGCGAGTTACCCGCCGAAATTCGCGAATGGGCACAAAAAGGCGGCACAATCATTGTTTCCAAAGAAACCCCCGTGCCCGAAATAAAATCCGGTGCCGTGGCCTGGCGTAATCAACAAGGAAAAGTACTGGCGCGTGTTACACCGCTTGGGCAGGGCCGCATTCTGCAATGGCAACAAGTACTAAAACCCGAAGCGATGCCGGAATTACTTGACGCCAATTTTCCCGATCATCTAAAAGCTTTATTGCAAGCAGCAGCACCCGCGCCAATGCGTGCCTTGGCAACATCGCAAAACCCATTAACCGGTGCAAAAGCTTTTGCCGAAGTGCCGCACTCTTTGCAAATCTGGCTTGCCTTATTGATTGCGGTTTTATTTTTTCTGGAAAGATGGCTTGCGAATGTAGCACGGCGCTGGAGTCCTGCATGAGCGCGCTGAGCCAACTCCGGCAATGGCAAAGCGCTGCGAGGCTAAGGCGTTTATTGATTGCTGCCATCATCGGCTTGCCTCTGATATTGGCCGCGTTTTTACTCGCGCAACGCTTCTTGTCGATACCACTGACTATTACCATCACACTGGCAAGTATTGCCGTGCTCGGTTTTTTAGCAAGGCGGTCGATCAAGGTTTTTGACCATGCCTGGTTGATTCGGCAACTGGACCTGCGACTGAGTCATCTTGAAGACAGCAGCGATTTATTATTCAAATCCACCGCCGAACTTTCTACGCTACAAAGTTTGCAGCGCGAACGCATTGAACTACGAGTATCGAATTTAGTCAAAGTCGATTTACGTGAATCCTGGCCAATAAAAATTATTGCGCTCTCCTTTTCTGTCGTATTAATTCTTGGTTTTACCGCGATGTTTTTCCCGCAGGAAAATCGCAGCGATGTCATCACCCCTGTTACACGAACAAACGAAAGGCCTGTAAGTAAGGCTCTAGCTATCCTCATTGATCGGCAAATAGTCATCAAGGCGCCGGCTTACACTGGCCTGTCTGGCCGCACCGAAAAAAACCTGCAAGTTAAATTCCCTGAAGGCTCCACACTTAGCTGGAATCTGCAATTCCAGCCACAACCGGCTTCGGCGAGTCTATTGTTTTATGACGGCAGTCGTTTGCCACTGCAAAAAAATGGCGATCGCTGGCAGGCTTCCCGTACACTTTTGCAATCGAGTTTGTATCGCGTACAAGTTGATGAACGTGCTTTAGCCGAAGACACACTTTATCGTCTCGATGCCATCAAGGATTTGCCGCCGCAATTACGGGTTATTCAACCGGATCGAAATTTAAGCCTGGTGGAATTAGGGCAGACCGATTGGCCCCTAAGTTTTGAAGCCGAAGACGATTACGGTTTGGCGAACGCCACCTTGCGCATCCAACTGGCGAAAGGTAGTGGTGAAAATATCAAGTTCAGTGAGCAGAGCCGAAACCTTGCCGGCCTTGGTAGCCGCACACGCAAGCGTTTCAGCGAGAAGCTTGATTTAAGTGCACTTGGCATTGGCCCGGGTGATGATGTAATTATTCAATTTAGCGTCAGCGACCAACGCTCGCCGAAAAATA
>JAYSXB010000220.1:0-8993 GCA_043717775.1 Arenimonas sp. | reverse complement strand
GCCAGATCTTTCGCGCCTGACGGACGCTCCCACGACTCGCTTCTTCATAAGCAACCTGCTCAAGCACCGGCAAACTTGGCCGCACTGCCAACCCAGCGCTCAACGATTTTATCGGCAAGCTCGGGGCTATCTCGCAATAAAATTTCTGCCACGTGATGAACGGTGGGTAATAAGGCGGCATCGCGACTTAAATCTGCGATGCGGAAACCGGCGATACCGGTTTGCCGGGTTCCCAACAACTCACCTGGTCCACGTAGTTCGAGATCTTTTTCGGCAATAACAAAACCATCGGTGGTTCTGCGCATCACATCGAGTCGTTCCCTCGCCATCTGCGATAACGGTGATTTGTACAACAGCACGCAACTCGATGCTTGCGCGCCACGCCCTACCCGCCCACGCAATTGATGTAATTGTGCAAGTCCCAAACGCTCGGCATTTTCAATCACCATTAAACTTGCGTTCGGCACATCAACTCCTACTTCAATCACGGTAGTGGCGACCAACAAATCCAATTCACCGGCTTTGAATTTTGCCATCACGCTTTGTTTATCGACTGGCTTCATACGTCCATGCAGCAAGGCGATACGAATGCCCAATAAGTTGAGCTGCAATTGCTCGAATGTCGATTGTGCCGATTGCGCCTGCACTTCTTCGCTTTCATCAATCAAGGTGCAAACCCAATACACCTGACGACCGTCTTTGCAGGCAGCGCGAATGCGTTCGGTCACTTCATCGCGACGCTCACCGCTGATGGCTACTGTTTGTACGGGTGTACGACCCGGTGGCATTTCATCAATCACCGACACATCCAGATCGGCATAGGCCGACATTGCCAATGTTCTTGGAATCGGTGTTGCGGTCATGATCAGCTGATGCGGTACTTTTGTGCCATCACTGCCCTTGTCGCGCAAGGCGAGTCGTTGATGCACGCCAAAACGATGTTGCTCATCGACAACGACCAAGGCGAGCGAATGAAAAATGACTTTTTCCTGCATCAGGGCATGAGTACCGACAATCATCTGCGCTTCGCCGGAAGCAAGTTGCGCTAGCGCTGCTGCACGCGCTTTGCCGGTCACTTTGCCTGCCAGCCACATGACTTTAATGCCGAGCGGTTCAAACCATGCACGAAAATTATTGAGATGTTGTTCGGCCAATAATTCAGTTGGTGCCATCAGGGCCACTTGTTTGCCCGCCTCAATTGCTCTTAGTGCCGACAAGGCCGCTACGACTGTTTTACCGCTACCCACATCGCCTTGCACCAGCCGCAACATTGGCGCCGGTTCCTGCATGTCTTTGCTGACCTCTGCGAACACGCGTTGCTGTGCATTCGTGAGCTTGTAGGGCAATGCGCTCTGTAATTTTTTTTGAAAAATACCTTTGCTTTTGATTGCCAATGCGCCGTGTGAACGCAAGGCAATGCGCAGGCGCTGCAGACTCAAATGATGCGCCAGCATTTCTTCAAGTGCCAAACGCCTTATCGCCGGATGGTCGCCAGAACGTAAATTTTCTATCGTGGTTTCTGCTGGCGGCCGATGTGCGGTGATTAAGGCTTCGCGTAAACTGGGCAGTGATAAATCTTCGCAGATTTTCTGCGGCAGTAATTCCAGTTCTTGAGTGGGCGGCAAACGCCGTAGTGCTTCATCGACTAATTTACGAATTGTTTGCGGGCCTAAACCTTCGATACTCGGATAGACAGGATCGAGTCGGTCATGCAATGGCGCTTCGTCGCTATCCAATAAAAAACGATAGCTTGGATGCACCATCTCCAAGCCATGCGCACCCGGCCTGGCATCGCCGTAACAGCGAATGCGGCGGCCAACAATAAATTGCTGCGCCTGCGCGCCACTAAAATGAAAAAAGCGAAGAGTCAGCGTTGATCGCGAATCATCGCCAATCGCCACTCGTAATATTGGTCGATAACGAAAGCCGCGTTCAACCGCTTCGACGCGGCCTTCAATTTGCGCCGGTTCACTGGGAATTAAATCATGAATACTGGAAAGCTTCGTGCGATCTTCGTAACGCAGCGGCAGATGCAGCCATAAATCTTGCAGTGTGACCAAACCGCGTGAGGTGAGTTTTTCGGCAATTTTTGGCCCCACGCCAGACAGCGTGGACAGCTTCACTTCACCTGCGGGTGTTAAGTTGGTATCGGTGCTGGAAGGTTTCCGCGCCAAGTGTGACTTAGCTTAAAACCATCACGGCATCAATTTCGACTTGCGCGCCACGGGGCAAACCTTTTACTTCGATGGTCGAGCGTGCTGGATACGGCGCGGCAAAATACTCCGCCATGACCGCATTCACTTCGGAAAAATCTTTCAGGTCGATCAGGTAAATGCCAACGCGGGCTATGTCGTCAAAGCTTCCGCCTGTAGCAGAGCAGACCGCTTTCAAGTTATCGAATACACGCCGCGTTTGCGTGGCGATATCACCTTGTACCAATTCACCTTTCGCTGGATCCAGCGGCACCTGACCGGAAAAATAAACCGTATTACCCATGCGAACCGCTTGCGAGTAAGGGCCAATAGCAGAAGGTGCTTGGTCGGAATGGATGGCGATGCGTGGCATAGAGTTTCAACTTTTGCAGTGATTTCGCTACTAGTATAGACCCGAGCAACACGGTTTCAAAAGTCGTTGGTAGATTGCGACATTGGCTGAGAGTAGCAGCGAGCTCTGCTCGCGAATAAAGTCTGTCGAGCTGCATTTCGCGAGCAGAGCTCGCTCGTACCGGAAAAATTTCGCAGACCGTTAGAATCGTCACCCCGTTGAAAAACGGGCCCAGAAGCCTGGATTGAAGTAAGTTTTAAAATCTGCTTTGTAGATGTTTCTGGGTCCCGTTTTTCAACGGGATGACAACACTGCTATTTTCATTGCAAATTCGTTCGCGCCTAAAGGCGCTCCTACGAAAATTCAAACTACCCACCACGCTCATCCCGCACAATCGCATCGACTGCGGCAATCGCGGTCATGTTCACTACGCGGCGTACCGTGGCAGAGGCGGTCAGTACGTGCGCCGGTTTGGCCAACCCCATCAAAATTGGGCCAACGCCAACGCCGTCGGTCATAACGCGCAATAAATTATAAGTGGCATTCGCGGCATCCAGATTTGGCAATACTAGTAAATTGGCAGCGCCGGACAAGCGTGAGTTGGGGAAAATGCGTTCGCGCATATCTTCGTTCAAGGCCACGTCCATGTGCATTTCGCCTTCGACTTCAAGCTTGGGGGCTTTTTGATGAAGAATTTCGAGAGCGTCGCGCATTTTTTGTGCGCTGGCAGAATCGCTGGAACCAAAATTAGAATGACTAATCAATGCCGCTTTCGGTTTGATGCCAAATAAATTCAAACGATAAGCCGCTTGCATGACAGACTCGGCAATTTGTTCGGCATTAGGCTCGGCATGCACATGGGTATCGACAAAAAAGAACACGCCTTTGTCGTTTAACACTGCCGACATGGCCGACAGCTCTTTAACACCTGGTTCAACACCCAGAATTTCTTTCACATATTTTAATTTTCGAACATAGCGGCCAACCACGCCGCACAGCATGGCGTCAGCTTCACCACGCTTCACCATCAATGCAGCAATCACGGTGTCGCGTGCGCGCACCACGGCTTTTGCAGCAGCCGGCGTAATACCTTTACGCTCCATCAACTGATGATAAAGCTGCCAGTAATCATTAAAGCGCGGGTCGTCATCGATATTGGTAATTTGAATATCGACACCATTGCGAATGCGCAAACCCAGGCGCGCGATTCTTCTTTCAATAACCGCTGGCCGACCAACTAAAATCGGAAATGCCAAGCCTTCATCAACTACCGTTTGCACGGCGCGCAATACGGTTTCTTCTTCGCCTTCGGCATAGGCCACACGCTGCTTGTGGGCGCGCGCTTTGTCGAATACCGGCTTCATTAACAAACCGCTGCGGAAAACCCATTGGCTTAATTGATCGCGATACGCATTCATATCGACAATAGGTCGTGTTGCCACGCCGGAATCCATCGCGGCTTTCGCAACGGCTGGCGTTAGCGATACCAATAAACGTGGATCGAATGGGCGCGGGATTAAACACTCAGGCCCAAACACCGGCGTCTCGCCGCTATACGCGCTACCAAGATCGGTCGCTTCTTTACGTGCCAATTCAGCAATTGCATAAACGCAGGCGCGTTTCATTTCTTCGTTGATCGTAGTGGCGCCAACATCGAGTGCACCCCGAAACATATACGGGAAGCACAAGGCGTTATTGACCTGATTCGGATAATCCGAGCGGCCGGTCGCGATGATGGCATCGGGGCGTACTGCTTTGGCAGCATCGGGATTTATTTCGGGGTGCGGATTGGCAAGCGCAAAAATTATTGGTCGCGCTTTCATGGTGGCGACCATTTCTGGTTTTAATACACCGCCGGCCGACAAGCCCAAAAACATATCGGCATCTTTGACGATATCGGCTAATACACGTGCCGAGGTGTTGCGCGCATAGCGGGCAATCGCAGGGCTAAGATTCGGGCGGCCTTCATACAGCACGCCTTCAACATCGGAGACAAAAATATTTTCCGGTTTCAAACCCAGCGACACCAGCATATCCAGACAAGCAATACCGGCAGCACCGGCACCGCTCGTTGCCAGTTTTACATCCGAAATATTTTTTCCGACCACAAACAGGGCATTAAGAATGGCAGCGCCGACAATAATCGCGGTGCCATGCTGGTCATCATGAAACACCGGAATTTTCATGCGCTCGCGTAATTTACGCTCGACTTCAAAACATTCCGGCGCCTTGATGTCTTCCAGATTGATACCGCCGAAAGTCGGCTCCAGGCTGGCAATAATATCGACCAATTTATCGGGATCGTTTTCATTGATTTCCAGATCAAATACATCGATGCCGGCAAATTTTTGAAATAACACTGCCTTGCCTTCCATCACTGGCTTGCCTGCCAGAGGACCGATATTACCCAAGCCCAACACCGCCGTTCCGTTGGTGATAACTGCGACCAAATTACCGCGTGCCGTGAGCACCGACGCTTGACTCGGGTCCGCCACAATCGCTTCGCAGGCATGCGCCACACCCGGCGAGTAGGCAAGCGACAAATCACGCTGCGTTACCATCGCCTTGGTCGGCATAACTTTTATTTTACCGGGTGGACTAATGCTGTGGTAATCCAGCGCGGCTTGTTTGAAGGCTTCTTTATCGGAATCGGACATATTGGTTCGGATACTTTTTGGTGTTAAGACAGTGTAACGAAGTTTTGTGACCATCGTAAATTTTTAACTCGGCACAGGTAGCCCGGGTGATGGCTCCATCTCACCCGGGGAAATCTGCGATGACACCACAGGGAAAGCCAAGTATTTTGGGATTCGAGAAGTTTTCAAGTTATCTGTTGCGATATGGCAACCCCGGGTGAGATGGAGCCATCACCCGGGCTACTGCTTGCGCAGGCCTGTCGCGCCTAAAGGCGCTCCTACAATCCCAACACCAGATCATCGGCATCGACAGTGTCGAGTTTGATTTTGTTGGCGAATAGCGAGAATGCCAACATGCCGGCGAGGCCATTGGCCCGTTGTATCCACGGCGGCAAGTACAGGGCCTCACGCAGAACGCCGTCATCGAACATCGGTTCGAGATCGAAGACGTCCTGCAAACTCATTTTTCCGGCGAATAATAATCGCGTCAAACGCAGGCGTTTATTGCGTAAACACCATCGGAAAAACGTGTGCACCGACAATAAGCCATGCAGATAAACGGTGTCTTTGGTAAAGGCTGCGCCGCCGGTTACCGGCACACCACGAAATACCCGCTGGGTCGAACTAAAACTATCGGTATCGCTTTGGCCTGCGTCCAGAAAAAACTGGAATACTTCCAGAAAATCCGCGCCGTGCAGGGCTTTATGAATCGCAAGAATTCGCAGACTGATTCTTTTCATGCGTTCGATATCTATCGCGCCGGTAATTAATTCGGCGAAGGTCGCCAGGCCTTCCTGCGTTGCCGTAATGCGCGGCGAATTACGTGCCAGCGATTTGAAATGTGGTTGTTCGCGACCATTCAATGCCGTCAGCGAATGTACGAATGCTTCATGCTCGAGCAGTTGATGGCGGTCGTATTCTGTGAAGCAGGTGTTGTCGCGCAAACGTATGCGGGTGGGGCCTGCGGCCGCTTTTGCAATTAAATTCGGGTCGAGTTCGACATTGACTTTATGATGAATAAAAAATTTATCCAAAGCCTCTTGTAGCTCAAGCTGTACGGTTTGTGCCGACAAGCAATAATCGGCTTCAATGCCGTTCAACTCGCCGTCCAGCTCGTTGGCGAGAGAAATAAAATGCTGGGCCGCGACAATATTGCTCGGACCATTGCCGGGCAAGGCGTCGCCGGGGCGACCAAATAGCTTTATCGAATAGTCGGTTACCTTGTTAGTACCTAACGCTTCCAATAAATGCGTTGCATTGATCCAGCTGTTAGCGGTGCGTTGCACGTAGCGACCCAGTGGGTGTTCGACATCGGCAGCTTTGGCAATACTCGATAATTCTTCACGTGTGGTCGAATGTTGCTCGGCTTGATACACAACGACGGGCAATTTTTTTATGCCGCTGCGCCAATCGGCCAGAAATTGTTGCTGCACGCTTTGTGGCCAGCTCACCGATTCCAGCAGACGAATACCACGGACCGCTTTTTCCATGCGCTTGTCCAGCGCTGCATGATGTTGCACATCAAGGGAAAGCATTTGATTCACCGGCGTCCGTATTTGTCTTTTGTTCGTTTGACGAAAGCTGCGTTGGCGGCTTTTGCATCGGCGCGCCTTGCCGCCAATGAAGTCGCGGCAGCGTCGCGTTCATCGCGCAATTTCAAATAATGCGCAAAGCGTTCTGAATCCAGGCTTTCATCGGCCAAAGCGGCCAGTACCGCGCAGCCGGGCTCATTGCTATGGCCGCAATCGCTAAACCGGCATTGCGATGACAGCGCATCAATATCTTCAAAGGTGCCTTCGCTTAAATCTTCGTCGCCACTGAGTTTCAATTCGCGCATGCCCGGCGTATCAATCAGGCAGCCACCTTGTGGCAAAGCGATCAATACCCGATGCGTGGTGGTGTGGCGGCCACGCGAATCATTGCCGCGCACTTCCTGGGTTTTCATTTTGCTGATGCCGAGCAAGGTATTGGTGACGGTCGATTTACCGGCGCCGGAGGAACCCACCAATACCGCGGTTTTACCGGTGCCTAAAAAGGGATGCAGCACTTTCAAACTTTCCGGGTCTTTTGCATTCAGCGCAAAAATAGGAATGCCGCTTTGTACAATTTCCTGCAAACTCTCCAGCGCCATTTCAACATGTTCGGTTAAATCGGCCTTGGTCAGCACCAATACCGGGCCGGCGCCGCTGGCCTGCACTAAAAGCAGATAACGCTCAATTCGGCGCGGATTAAAATCGCCATCCAGACCACAAACAACGAGCACATGGTCGATATTGGCGGAAATTAATTGGGCCTTGTAATGCTCACCGGCGGCTGCGCGTTTGAGCACCGAATGTCGTGGCAACAAGCTCAAAATATTTTTGCAGTCTTCATCAAGCACCACCCAGTCACCCACAATGGCGCGGGCTTCAGGGTCCACCCGCGGCCGCGTCCAAGGTGCTGGCGGCTGCACTCGCAGGCTTTGATCGATCTCGGTGGCTACCACATAGGCACTGCGATGTTGGCCTACAACACGTGCCACTCGTGCACCATTCGCAGCGGCCACCGCCGCATTCAGCGCGGCATCATCGGGCCAACCCATTTGGCGTAAAGCGAAAATATGTTCGGAATCTATCTGCATTGGGCTTATTCTAGTCCTTCCTGCCTCTGATCTTGACGAATATCAGTCTTAATAAATTTATGAAAACTCTCAACAGCATTGTTATTACTATCGCCGGCCTTGGTTTCGTGGGCTTTGGCATCGTGTTTTTGTGTTGGCCCGAGGTCATGCTGCCCGGCGTTGGCATTCTTACACCCGACCTGCAGTCGCAAATTGAAATTCGCGCCATGTATGGTGGCTTGGAGCTCGGCTTGGGGATTTTATTATTAAGCTGTTTTGCCGCTGAACGTCAGCGCTTCGGTGTGCAATTAAGCCTTGCCAGTTATGGTGGTCTTGGTCTTGCGCGCGCGTTAAGCATGTTGGTAATCGGGACCGGCACGCCATTTTTATGGTTTGCTCTTATTTGGGAAGGCGTGATTGCGGCGCTGGCTTTGCTGGCGTTGAGAAAGCAAAAATCTGCAACCTAGGGGCGCACGCTTGCTGCACCCATAGTCTGTCGTGATGTTTGGGCGCAGCAAGTGTGCGCCCCTACGAAACACCAGCATTTTCAGGTAGTCTTCACAGACCCTTTTTGTTCCCGAACTATTGACCGTCCATGCATCCTCAGCCCCTAGTTACGCGCGAAACCCTGCGCGATGTCCGTTATGAAATTCGTGGTGAATTAGCCCGTCGTGCACGCGAGCTCGAAGCGAATGGTCGAACCTTGATTAAACTCAATATCGGTAATCCAGGAGCCTTTGGTTTTCGCGCCCCCGAGCATTTGCAGCAAGCCATTGCCGCCCATTTGCCGGAAAGCGATCCTTACACACACCAACAAGGCCTGCCGCTGGCGCGCGAAGCATTGAGCGCATTCTATAAACAACGCAACACGCCGAATGTCACGCCGGAACGAATTTTCATCGGCAATGGCGTGAGTGAAATGATTGATATTTCATTGCGTGCCTTGCTCAATGTCGGCGATGAAGTGTTGCTGCCAAGTCCGGATTACCCTTTGTGGAGCGCCGCGACTATTTTGAATGACGGCATTCCGCGTTACTACGACTGCACCGCCGAAAATTTATTCCTACCAAATCCGGAACAAATTGAAAGCTTGATCACGCCACGTACGCGCGCGTTGGTCATTATCAATCCGAATAATCCGACCGGCGCCTGTTATCCAAAAGCCCTACTCGAAAAACTGGTCGGTATTGCACGCAAACATAATTTATTATTGA